>CAYUZM010000154.1:4353-9516 GCA_964449665.1 uncultured Solibacteraceae bacterium | reverse complement strand
TTGAGCGCATAATCCAGCCGCGGAGAAATGGAATAGCGCGTCTGCGGCGTTACAACCGCCTGCTGAAAGGGAGTGGGTATGAGCTGGGCGTTGAGAATGGTGGCGTTCACCACCGCGTTCTCGTCGACGTTGCGTCCTTCGATGTCGAGGCCGAAGGAGGATTTCCTGTTGATCGGCCCCGAGATTCGCCCACCGTACATCATCGTCTGGTAGGGCGGCTTGTTGTCGGCGAAGGGATTGCGCGAATTGAAGGCGCGGTCGCCGAAATTGAAGAAGACGTCGCCCCGAAACTTGTCGGTTCCCGGCTTGGTGAGAATCTCGATGCGGCCGAAACCAATGCGGTCGAACTCCGCCGAATACGGATTCCGATTGATGCGAATTTCGCGAATTGACGACTTCGGCGGCATCTTGCCACCCGTAAATCCATCGATGTAAATCTGCCCGCCATTCGGTCCCGCGCCAGGGCCCGCCAGCGCGTTCAGTTCGTCGGCCAGCGTATCCGGGTCGTCCGAAAAGCTCTTCAGGTCCGCTTCCTTCAACGTGATCGCACCGGCGTTGTCGAGCGGATCCGTGGTCACGCCCGCCACAGCGTCCTGCACGTCCACCTTCTCGGCTTGCGTGGCGATGGTGAGCTGCACATTGAAGCTCAGCATCTGGTTGATCTCCAGTGCCTCAACCGCGTACGGCGTGAAGCCCTTCATCTGAACGACCAATGTGTAGTTGCCAGGACGCGCCACGCGCAACTCGTAGTTGCCGTTCTCGTTCGTGGCGGTGCGCTGTTCGCGGCCGTTGGCATCGCGCAGCCGGACGTCGGCCTTCGGCACGAACGCGCCCGAAGGGTCTGTCACCTGGCCTCGAATTCCGGCCGTCTGCGCCGGTGAAATTTGGAGAAAAAGTGCAAAAGCAATGAGTAGAGATTTCATGACCGATCTTCTGTTGGTTGGTCTGTTGCTGTTAGGGCATCATGCCGATGCCAAGTCCGCCGAGGCCGCCGCCGTCGCCGCCCATACCGCCGCCACCGCCCATGCCACCGGCGCCGCCAATACTGGGGCCGCCTCCGGATCGCATCTGCGCGGCCTGCTGCTGCGCGGCCAGCATGTCGAGAATTGGTTGCGCGCCTGCCAGGAGCGTGATTGCGGTGAAGTCATCCTGCTTGGCGCCAAGCGTGCTCGCGACAATCAACGTATCGCCTGCTTTGAGGGAAGCGAATTCGGCCGCGGGCATCCGCTCCAGCATGTTGGCAATGTCTGGAGGACCACCAGCACGGAATCCGCCGGGACCACCAGGTCCGGCCGGCCCGCGCATTCCCGGACCACCGGGTCCTGGACCGCCCGCGCCGCCCGGCCGTCCCATCGCGCCCGGCCCGCCGCCAGCCGCTCCGCCCGCCATCCCGCCACCCATGGCGCTCATCCGCGCCATCATCGCGCCCATCTGCGCAGGGAGCACTTTCAACGTGGAATCAGCGGTCGCGTGAACGGTGAGCGTCTTCTTGCCATCCAATTCCTTCAACTGGAGCGTCTGGGCCTCGGTATCGACCGAAGTAATCGTTCCGGCAAATGTGCGGAACGTGCCAAACACAATCCGCTCGGCGGTGAGTTTCGCGTTGGCGTCGTCCTTATCGCCAAGGGCACGAAGCTGGTCGCCCTTCTTAATCTCGTCCAGCGTGCTCGTGACGGCGTCGGTGAACTTCACCGAATCCGGCGCGTAGCGCTTGATCTCCGCCTTCCCGCCGGCCGTCACGGTAAACGTCTTGGTTTCCATGCCGACTCGCGTACGGATCTTCACCTGCCGGTCCTTGGCATCGACTGCTTCCACCACGCCGAACACGCCCCGGTCCCGCCACATCTGCCGCTCGGCGTCGTTCTTCTTGCCGATCTCGCGCGCCGTCATGATGATCAGTGAATCGGCCAGAACACCGCCCTCCGCCGTCGAGCCGCGTACAATCACACGGTCCCCCGGCTGCAAATCGGCGAGCGTAATGGGTTGCGCTTTGCTCAGGTCCCGCTCACCGGGCGTTACCTTTTGAATGCGCGCTTCCGGCGTGGGCAGGACCATCGTCTCCTGCCCCTGATCGGTCTTCACCTGGATCGCTTTACCGTCGTTGGCGGTGATCGTGCCGAGCAACCGAGCTGCTTGTTGGGCGAACAGCCCGGTCGCCGCGATAAGTAGAAGTACGGCAGGCTTCATGGCGTTACTGCTTCGGGGGCCCTTTGCGTCCGCCGGGGCCCCCAAAGCCGCGACGTTCGCTCATCATCTTCTTGTATTCGGCCTGCTGCTCTTCGGTGAGCACCGCGCCGATCTTCTTCGCCGTGTCTTCGCGATTCTCACGCATCGCCGTCATCATCTCTTCGGTGGGCGGCGTGCCGGGCTCCATCTTCTCCCGCATCGCCATCATCTTCTTCATGGATTCCTCAACGATGGGCTTGATCTTGGCCTCTTGGTCGCTGGTGAGCTTCAAGCGTTCCTTCATGTCCACCACTTGCCGCTCCACCATCTGCGCCGGATCCATGCGCGGCGGACCATCCGGGCGCTGCGACATCACCACGCCCACGCTGCAAAACAGCGCCAGCGCCGCCATCGCCGCCGTCTGAATCTTCAACCAGGAATCTTGTTTCATGCCGTCCAGGCCTCCTTGTGGCCAGCACCAGAATCGCAGGGCTTCGTAAATGTTCTGTGTGGACGATGGCGGCTTTGTGTAAAGGTTGGGTAAATGTCGCTGCGGCGGGCAGTTAGGCTGTGTACTATCGAAGTGAAGAATGAGCGCAACCCCAGTGCCGGACGCCTCACCATCCACTACCCGGCTCCTCATCATCGACGACGATGAGAAGCTTGCCCGCCTCCTCCACGACTATCTGGAACCGCTCGGCTATCAGGTCGACCTCGTCCACAACGGGGCCGCCGGCCTCAAACAGGCGCAAGAGGGCAATTACTCCGCAATCATTCTCGACGTGATGATGCCGGGCATGAACGGCATGGACGTGCTCCGCGAGTTGCGCAAAACCAGCCAGGTGCCCGTGCTCATGCTCACCGCGCTCGGCGACGAACCGGATCGCATCGCCGGCCTCGAAGTCGGCGCCGATGACTACCTGCCGAAAACGTTCTCCACGCGGGAGTTGCTCGCCCGCCTGCGCGCCGTGCTGCGGCGGTCGTTTCTCTCGGCCACGGCCCACGCCCAGCAAACCACCGAAGACGACCGCGTCGTGGTCGGGCCGCTCGCCATTGACGTCGCCGCCCGTGAAGCCACCCTCGACGGTAAACCTCTCGTGCTGACGCCGATCGAATACGATATGCTGCTCGCACTGGCGCGCGGCGTGGGCCGGGTGAAGACACGCGAAGCGCTGTTGCTGGAAGTGGCCGAACGCGATTTCGAATCGTTCGACCGCTCCATCGACGTGCACATCTCGTCGTTGCGCAAAAAGTTGGGTGATGACGCAAAGACGCCAAAGTTCATCGAAACCGTTCGCGGCGCGGGTTACCGGATGAGAAAGCCGGGGGCTGAGTCATGGGAATGAATCCGCGCTTCTCACTTTCCACTAAGTTCGCCTTGCTCGCGTTGCTGAACGTGGCGATGCTGGCCGTGGTGTTCGTCATCTTCGTCCGCTGGCAGTTGAGCGAAGAGTTTGAATCGTTCCTCATGACCACCGCGCGCGAGCGCATCGGCACCGTTTCCCGCAGTCTCGCTCTGGAGTTGCAACAGCACGACCGCGCGCAGTGGTCGAAGGTCCTCGATCAGTATTCCAACGAGCATGGCGTGACGTTTGCTCTCTACCGCAACGACGACACCTTGATCGCCGGCCCCAAACTGGACATGCCCGCGGTCGTTGTGGAACGCCTCGTGCGGCCGCCTCAACGCGGCGGCTTCGGCGGTGGTGGCCTGTTTCGCGAGTGGAAAGGCCCTCCGCCGCAGACCGTTCTCGACCCCAACAATCCGCGCGAACGCGAACTGAAGTCGGCCGAAGCCGAGTTGCGCCAGCGCTACATCCGCTACGTTCCCTACTTCAACCCTTCGCCTCCGTTCCTCACCATTGCCGAAGGCGAAGTGCCGTATTGGATCGGCGTTCGAATGTTGATTCCGCCGAATGGCCCCAACACGAGCGACGAACCGGTGCGGGCCACGCTGCTCATCGTTTCGTCCACCTTCTACAGCAACCCGTTTTTCTTCCAACTCAAACCATGGCTGACCATCGGCGCACTAGCAATCGCCGTATCCTTCCTATGCTGGTTGCCGCTCGTGCACGGCCTCACCAAATCGACGGCGCAAATGATGCGCGCCACCTCCGAGATCGCCGAAGGAAACTTCGACGTGCATGTCAGCGATGCGCGCGGCGATGAACTGGGTTCGCTCGGCTCGGCGATCAACCGCATGTCGGCGCGGCTCGCCACCTTCACCCGCGGCCAGAAGCGCTTTCTCGGCGACGTCGCCCACGAACTCCGTTCGCCGCTCGCGCGCATGCAACTGGCGCTGAGCATCCTCGAACGCAAGGCCGGACCCGATGGGCAGGGCTACGTTCGCGATCTCATGGAAGACGTCGAGACCATGGCCGGGCTCACAGACGAATTACTCGCCTTCGCCAAAGCCGAGTTGAGCGCCGGTTCCATCAAACTCGAACCCGTCACCGTGCTCGATGCCGTCCAGCGCGCCGTTCGCGCCGAAGCCCGCGAGGGCGCCACCGTCGACGTCAATGTTGCCCCCGGCATCGCCATCATGGCCGATTCGGAGTTCCTGTTCCGCTCGATCTCCAACCTCTTGCGCAACGCCGTCCGCTACGCCGGAACCGACGGACCCATTCAAATCTCCGCCGAACGGCGCGGCAACCAGGTGCGCGTCTCGGTCGCCGACTCGGGTCCGGGCGTGCCCGAGGACGCGCTGCAAAAGCTCTTCACTCCCTTTTTCCGCATTGACGCTTCGCGCAACCGCAGGACGGGTGGAACCGGTCTCGGCCTGGCCATCGTGCGCAGTTGCGTCGAAGCGTGCCACGGCTCGGTGGAATGCCACAACCGCAAGCCCTCGGGCCTCGAAGTCGTCATGACGTTTCCGTCCGCGGCCGCAGGCCACAAGGACTCCCAGGAAATGTCCGCGCTACCGCAAGACCCGCCCGCCAGCGGCCATCTCTCCGCCTCGGGCCGCGTTCGCTAGCCAGCCTCCCCCGGCCGCATGCGCTA
>CAYUZM010000154.1:0-4343 GCA_964449665.1 uncultured Solibacteraceae bacterium | reverse complement strand
ATGCGAGTATATTCTAGAGATCTGTATGGAACTGACCCAGTTGAAGCGCCAGCGCGCCACCGACGAGGTGTACGCTGCTCTTCGCCAGAGCATCCTCGCCCACCTGTTCCAACCGGGCGAGCGCTTGGTGGTGGATGAGATCGCCACGAAGCTGGGTGTGAGCCTCACGCCCGTCCGCCATGCCATTCAACAACTCGCCGCCGAAGGGTTGATTGAGGTCCGCCCCCGCAGCGGAACCTACGTGGCGAAACTCACCGCCCGTGATGTCGAAGAAACCTCCGATCTGCGCTGCGCGCTGGAATGTCTCGCCGGAGAGAAAGCGGTGGAGCGGATCACAGAAGACGAACTGGCGCAGTTCCGCGCGCTGCTCGCCCTTCTCGCGCAGCCGATCAAAAGTGAAGCCGACCGGAAATTGCACGAAGAGAATAACTCCCGGCTCCACCGGCTTCTCATCGATTGTTCCGGCAACAGGCGGCTTTCGGAAGCTTACTCGAATCTGCACGCGCACCTGGTCATCTCCCGCGCGCACTCACAAGACGCCTTTTGGGGCGAGCGCCTCTCGTTGGAACAGGCGGAACACGAAGAAATCGTGGCCGCGCTCGAAGCACGCGACGTGCCCCGGCTCACACAGGCGCTGCGAACGCACATTCTACGCGGACGCAACAGCATGACCGAACGGCTCTAGGACAAATTCAGAATGTTACATGGCGTTTTCCCCATTGTCGTCACGCCCTTTCACGACGACGGCACCGTAGACTACAACTCGCTCGACCGGCTTGTGGATCACCTCCTCGCCCAGGGTGCACACGGACTGGGCTTGTTCGGCAACGCGAGCGAGGGCTATACGCTCTTGGCCGCCGAACGCACGGAGATGCTCCAACGTATCGCGAAGCGCGTGAACGGCCGCGTGCCTCTCGTCGCCAGTTCCGGTCATACCGGCACTGACGCCGCGGTCGCCCTCAGCAAGGAGGCCCAGGATCACGGCGCTTCGGCCTTAATGGTGCTGCCGCCCTACTTGCTGAAGACCGACGGCGACGGCCTCATTCACTACTTCGGCGCTATCTCGAACGCCGTGAGCATCCCCATAATGGTCCAAGACGCGCCGCTCATGACACAGGTCGTGATGCCTGTTCCCCTGCTGGCACGCATGGCGCGCGAGATCGAACACGTGAAATCGGTGAAGGTCGAAGCGCCCCCCACCGTTCCCAAGATCGGTGCGCTGCACACGGCCGCGAACGGTGCGCTTGCCCTCTTCGGCGGCTTGAACGGACAGTTCCTCATCGAAGAATGCGAACGCGGCGCCGTCGGCACCATGCCTTCAAGCGATGCCACCTGGGTCTATGTGCGTGTAATGGATCTATTGTCCAAGGGCGACAAGCGGGAAGCCTGGCGCCTGTTCTCCATGGCCCTGCCGCTCATCCGGTTCGAGCTACAAGCGGGCCTGGGCGTCCCGGCTGCCAAGCATAATCTCGTCGCCGAAGGCATCCTCGCCTCCGCCCGCGTGCGCCACCCCACCTCGTCGATCGATGCGGCGGCGTTGGCTGAGTTGACCGTGCTGCGCGAACTACTGGCGGCAGAGCGGCCATGAAGATCACGCGCATCACGGCGTTGCCGGTGCGGCTGCCGCGCGACATAGGCGCGGCTACGGGCACGGCGGGCTCGCCTACCGCGCTCGCCGAAGGCGCGTCGGACTACAAATGGTCGAGCGTCTATCCCTGCCTCTATTCCACGCAATTTGAAACAGCGCTTGTTCGCGTCGAAACAGATGCCGGCTTCGTGGGCTGGGGTGAAGCGCAAGCCCCTCTCGCGCCGGAAGTGGCCTGCACCATCGTCGAACGCCTACTCGCCGTCGCAGTCACCGGCCAGGATTTCGACGGTTCCCGCGGCCGCATTGCCGAACTGTGGGATCTGATGTACTCCACGATGCGCGTGCGCGGCCAAACCGGCGGCTTCATGATCGACGCCATATCGGCCATCGACATCGCCCTCTGGGACATCGCCGGCCAGTTTGCCGGAGCGCCCGTCGCGGCGCTGCTCAGCGCCAAGCCAAAGTCCACCATCCCGGCCTATCTCAGCGGCATTCCGCGCGGCTCAACCGATACCCACGGCTTTCGCACGGTCAAACTCTTCTTCGACACGCACACTGCGGACGAGTTCTTCGAACACGCCGACGCGGTGATTGACGCGGGCCGCCATGTCGCCGTGGATGCTCTGTGGCGGCCCACCCCCGGATCGGCCATTGCCCTCCGGGCCCAGCTCGAACAGAGGCCGGCCCTGTGGGTCGAAACCCCGCTCCCCCCCGAAGACGCCGCCGCACATGGAGCGCTCGCGCGTGAGCTACGCGTTCCCATCGCCATAGGCGAAAGCTACCGTACCTGCCACGAGATGCGCCCGTTCTTCGCCGCCGGCGCGGTCGGCTTGTTCCAGCCCGACATCGGCCGTTGCGGCATCACAGAGGGCCTCCGCCTCGCCGCCATGGCCGCCGACCACGGTGTGCAAGTGGTCCCCCACATCAGCATCGCCTTTGGCCCCCAGTTGGCTGCCGCGCTGCACTTCGCAGCCGCCGTCGAGAACTGCGCCCTCGCCGAGTACAACCCGCAGGTACTCTCGGTGGCCAATCGCTTTCTTGTGGAACCTGTCTGCCTCGAAGGCACCCACTACATCATCCCGCGCTGGCCGGGCCTGGGGATCGAACTGAGGGGCTTGTGAAGAACCTGCGCTGGCTCATCGCCGCACTTCTCTTCCTCGCCACCGTCATCAATTACATCGACCGCCAAACGCTCAGCGTCGTCGCGCCCGTCCTCACACGCGAGCTCGGCATCAGCAACACCGAGTACTCGAACATCCTCACGGCGTTCCTTGTCCCCTATACCTTCATGTACGTCGTCTCCGGCTGGCTCTGCGACCGTTGGGGCACCCGCCGCGCACTCGCCACGTTCATGGCCTGGTGGTCCACCGCCAACATGCTCCATGCGGCCGCGCGCGGCGCAATGGGCCTCGGCGCGTTCCGCTTCCTGCTCGGCATGGGCGAATCGGGCAACTTCATGGCCGCCGAGAAAGCCATCTCGGAATGGTTCCCCGCCAAGGAACGCGGCTTCGCCAACGGCCCCGTCAACGCCGCCGCCGCAACCGGCGCCATCATCTCGCCGCCCCCCATCGCCTCCATCACCCTGCCCTATGGTTGGCCCTTTGCCTTTGTCCCCACCGGCGCGCTTGGCTTCGTTTGGCTCATCGCCTGGCTGGCGATCTATCACATACCGCAGCAACACCCCAAAATCACCGATGCCGAGCGAGACTACATCCTCGAAGGCCGCCTCGCACGCCCCGGACATCGCATCCCCTACCGCGAACTGCTCCGCATGCCGCAGGTGTGGGGCCTCCTCGTCTCGCGCGTCTTCGCCGACCCCGTCTGGTGGTTCTACCTCTTCTGGCTGCCGAAGTACTTGAGCGACGTGCGCGGCTTCACCATGGTCGAAATCGGCCTCTTCTCCTGGATGCCCTATCTCTCCGCCGACCTCGGCTCGCTCTTCGGCGGCTGGGCATCAGGCCGGTGGATCGCCGCCGGCAAGCCCGTACTCGACGCCCGCCGCCACACCATGATTCCCTTCGTTCTCGTCATGCCCCTCGGTATCCTCGTGAACTATCTGCCCTCCACGCAAGCCCTCGGCATCATCTGCGTGGTGACCTTCTCGCACATGGCCTGGAAGACAAACCTGATGACGATGACCAACGACATCTTCCCCACCGAAGTCGTCGGCTCGGCGGCGGGCGTTGTCGGCCTCGGCAGCGGACTCGCCGGCGCCCTCTCCACGCCCCTCGTCGGCCGCATCGTCGACGCCTTCGGCTACGGCGCCGTCTTCTGGGTGATGGGCTTCCTGCACCTGATCGCCATGACCATCGTGCTCACCCTCGTGCGCAAGCGCGCTTAAGCCCCGCCGGTCTTCTCTTCCAACTCGTGCCAACGCGCATAGAGCTCGTCCACCGCCCTCTGCGCGGCGTCATGCGCCGCCGAAGCTTCCACAATCTTCGTGTGATCGGAAAACACCGCCGGATCTTCCAACGCAGCCTTCGCACGCTCAAGTTCCGCTTCCGCCTCGGCCACGCGCACTTCGATCGTCTCGTACTCGCGCGCCTCCTTGTACGACAGCTTCTTTTTGCTCTGCACCGTCGCCGCGGCCACGGCGACCGCCTCGGCTTTGTTCTTCGCCCGCGTGCGCTCGTCGAGCCACTCCTCCCACTGCGCATAACGCGAAAACCGCCCCGCCCCGCCATCGCCGTCCCGGCCCAATTACACCGTCCACCCGCGATCCCGCACATACCGGTCGTGCCTCACCAGGCCCACC
>CAYUZM010000153.1:0-9518 GCA_964449665.1 uncultured Solibacteraceae bacterium | reverse complement strand
GTTGGGTGTGTGTGCTACCGGGCGGGGTATCGGGAGCAACGTGTTCGGCAGTACCGCCGCGCCCACCCGCGACCGACTTTCGTCGGGTTCGATGAAAACTTCCTTCCCATGTATCGTCAGGATGATTTCTCGGCGGATTTGGATGACGAGTACCTGCTCAAGGGCAACCCGGTCATTCATTGTCGTTGTCGTGTGGTTGATGACACGACGTTCTATGACTCCCTTGGGTGTCCGGTCGCTTGGTACATACGGGATGTTTTGTGATGCGTTGTTTGCAGAGGGATTTGGATCTTTTTCGTGAGGCTGAGCGGTCGCCGTTGTTGGCCTCGCATGCGTCCCGTTTGCTCGGGTGGCCCTTGAAGCACTGCCGGGAGCGCTGCCACCAGCACTACAGGATGGGGCATTTGTGCCGGACGGTGTTTGTGCAGTCAGGGTCTCGTGGTCGTGCGCCGTTCGCGTACTACCGTGGCCGTTGCCCGGCTCCAGGGTCATTGCGTCACCTGCTTGGTATTGCGGACGTGCGGGTCGAGTCAGCGCTGGCTTTCCCTCTTGGTGGTCCACTGACGGCAGAGTTCTTTTATGGTCATGAGCTCTGCGTGCAGGGTGGGTTGCGTCCCGATGCGGCCCTTGTGGCTCGTCGTGGTGACAAGGCTGGGCTCGCGTTGTTGGAAATAGATTTTGGGACGGAGCGGTTGATGAGCCCGAAGGGGTACTCACTCGTCCAGACCAAGCTGCGGTCGTATGCGGACTATTTTGATGCCGGCCAGTACGAAACGGATTTTTGTTTTGCGGGCCGCTTGGTGGGGTTTCACGTTGGTCTCGTGGTGAGTAGCCCTGGTCGGCTCGCGAATATCCGTCGTCATTTAGCTGCTTCCCAGTATGATTTTGTGCTGCTCGCCACAATGGACGACGTCACGCGCGGGATGAACGAGGCGTGTTGGACCACGCATGAAGGTCGTCGTGTCCCTTTATTTGGCCGTGGGGTGACGGCATGAGTGACCCGATACGGTCGTTGGGGGTGCGGGTCAATGACGCCGTCCTCGCGCACAATTTGCAGCGGGAAACCGGGGCGGTCACGCCCATGGTGTTCCCGTACCCTGTTGCTCTTGAGCCTGTGTTTGTCCCGTTTGATCCGGTGAGCACGGTGGACCCAGTCCCCCTGCAAGGGGTGGTGAGTGTTCGAAACGATTGGTGTGTTGGTCGGCTCTGGTTCCCGTTGGACCGGGAGCGTGGGTATGACGGTGTGGTCCTGGCGAACTGGGCAGGATTGGACTCCCCTCTTGGTTTTGAAATTCTGTTGACGAAGCACGGCGTGAAAGGATATCTGGTTGCAGCACCATCTGCGATTGCTTTTGCGGTCGGTGCGTGGCAGGCGGGCTATCCCGGCGGTCTCGTCACTGCATGCACTGATCCACTCATTGACTTGCCAGTGTGTTCGTTTGTGGCTGATGCGTTCATGCCTGCATCGTATGACTCGCTTGTGACCGCGCCCTCGTCGTTTTGGCCGCACTTGCTCGACATGCAGGAATTGTTAGGGCCGACTGACGTCCTGTTGTATCAATTGAGGATTGTTGCGGTGCGCGAGCCCTGGTACCAGAATATTGCCGCGATCCATAAGGGATTGCGATCGCAAGCAGCGACGAAACGGTTGGACGAGCCGCTCTTCGCCGCTGTCATCAGAATCGCGAGCACGACGATGCGTGTCGCCCATCAGGCTGGATCATTTATCGGGCGGTGGACGGCAGCAGGGCAACCGTTCCGTCAGCGGGCGCTCCACGAACACCTCAGCCAGACCATACTGCAAGGAATGTTGGGGTGCCGGTCCTCGCATCCGGTCGGGAAATTGCCTACGGCCAGCGGGCTGGCACACTTCATCCACCCGCCCGACCCTGCCTTGCATGCACGGTGTCGGTTGGATTTTTTGCAGGGGCTTCCCGTCCCGCAGGAACTCCAGGGACACCCTGTGGTGTTGGGCGTGAACAACGACCGCGACCAGGCAATCAATGTCTCGTACTCGGCAAAGAAGTATCACGGTCACGCCGTGTTCGTCGGGACGGGTGGTGGGGGGAAGAGCACGCTCATCGGGCGGCTGGTCCCCCAGCTTGCTGCAGCGGGTTGCGGGGTCCTGGTGATCGACCCGCATGGCCCGCTCGTGGACCAGCTCACCGGCACGCTCGCTCTGCCACCTGAGCGGGTCGTGTACTTCGATCCTGATGCTGACCAAGCGGTCGCGTACAACCCCTTTGTCGGTGTGCCACCGGCGATGGCGGGGGGTGTTGCGCAGGACGTTGTCGAGACACTCACGCCATTGTTGGAGACGGAAAGCGCTATTCGAACCAAGCATTTTTTGCTCAATGGGATTCGTGGGTTATTTGTGCTCGGCAAGAATCTTGTCACCCTCTCCACTTTGTACGCGCCGAGTGACGGGAAGGTTTTGCGGGACCAGATCATCGCGAGAACACAGGACACGCAGCCGAGTGTGTCCCGGTTCTTCAGCGAGGACTACCTGAACTATGGGGTGTCCGCTTTTTTGCCGTTGCGGTCACGATTGGAGAGCTTTTTCGCGCATGAGCACGTCCGCCGTCTTTTTAGCCAGGAAGAGAACAAGATCGATATTCCTGCATGCCTACGTGACGGTAGGGTCGTGTTGTGCAAAATGCCCGCTACGGGTATCGAGGCCGGTCGTATCCTCGGTGGCTTATTGATTGGGCAGGTCAAGCATGCAGCGTTTGCTCGTGGACTGGGTGAGCGACCGTTCTTTCTCATCGTCGATGAGTTTCACCGTTTTGGCGGAGCGGCGTTTGACGAGATTATCGATCAGGCGACGAAGCGTGGCTTGCGCTTGTGGCTCGCCCACCAGACCACCCAGCAAGTGCCGCCGGAACTCAGCAAGACGATCTTTGGGATCGATACGTTTGTGTTCCGGGTGAACCTGCCGGATAGCAAGAAGTATGCGGAACTTTTTCTGGGGAAGGTCCAGCCGGACGTGCTTGCGAATTTGCCGGTGGGTGGGGTGTACGCGAAGGTCGGTCATGCACTCGCGAACTTTCAGTGCCTGCCGCCCTTACCGTTTGATGGTGCTCGTGCAGCGGCGATGATCGCGGCGTCGCGGGCCCGGTATTACACCACCCCCGCGCCGGTTGTCCCCGTGCGTCGGCAGCCGCGAAGGATCGACACCCTATGAGTATCGCCGCGCCCGTCCGTTTCCTGCACCGTTACGAGCACGACAGACCTTTGGTGACGATCCCGGAGTTCCTCGACCTGTCCAGTCCGGCAATCCTCGAAACCATCGAGGGGACCAGACGGGAACCCCGCGAAGACTTCATCGTCACAACCACGACCCGCGATACCACGGCGTTTCATAACGAGTTATATCGGTTCTACGATCACACCCAGGAGCGGTTGTTCGCGCCGACGAAGCAACCCCCGACGCGGTACCCGAACAGCGACTGGGCGTTCTTTTTGCTCCGCCGGTGGTACGGTGGCAGCCTGCTCGCCGCCGAAGCTAGTGTCCTGGAAAACCGTGATGGCGGCATGATCCGCGTCATCGACAAGCTCACTGACGGCATCATCAAGGAGTGGGTGACGATGCATATCAACGAGATGCAGGATGCGTATTTGCCCCAGTACCCACGCGACGGGACAACCTGTTCTGTGGTTGTTGCAGAACTCATCGAGCGCTACCAACCATTTTTGGAAGCAGCCGTACCAGTGCAGGACCGGCACGTTGCCACGGTACTCCTGGCAGGACAACTCCCGAGGATCTTCACATCGCTCATCATGTGGCGTCGCGACTACCGTGACCGCTGGGAGAACAGGAGCTAACGCTATGCACGAGCTCGTCAGGCACAACCAAGTCATGCCAATCTCTGCGCCCGAACTCGTGGCGCTCCTCAGCGACCCGATTGAGGCGCTGCAAAACGACGTGGCGCGAATGCGTGAGGAGTACCACGCGCCCTACGACGTCACCACGACGGAAGCGTTCTTTGAAGAAGCATTGCGGTTTCACCAGTACGTCATGTCATGGGTTGCGGTCGCGACCGTGCGCGTGCCAGGAGTCAACCATCCCGTACCGGTGCAGGTCGTGTACCGCCCGGAGACGGCGTTTGCCGAACTCCGTGGGTGGTATGGGGCCGACCTTGACATCGCGGAACGTCACGCCCGGTTTCATCGCGAGGGTGGTGGTTTCATTGGCGTGATCGACAAGATGACGGAGACGATCCTGCGTGAGCGCGTCGATGCCTATATGGAGTTGGTCTTTTTGCAGTATATTCCGCGCGACCAGCATGCCAGGATTCGTTTGGCAGAGGAGATCATCGCGGAATATCGGCGCTTTTTGCCTGATGACCCGGATCTGCAGGAGCCGGGGTTTTTGGCCGTCAATCTGCGGCCGAAACTCAAAGAACTCGCGGTGTTGCGATCCCAGCTTCGTAAGGCGTTTCGGTGGTAGCGCAAGGGGGGGATGATTTATGGATGTCTTGTTGACCGAGGATGGTATTGCTGAACGGCTCAATGTGAGTGTTGCGTCGATTCGTCGGTGGCGGTTGGAGCACCGCGGCCCACCCTTCCTGAAGGTTGGCGGGCTGGTCCGGTACCGTCCTGAGGACGTGGAAGCATGGCTGGCAACGCTGCCCACTGGGGGGCAACGACCACGCGGCAAGAAGGCCGTGGGATCATAAAGGAATCGATTGTCGTTATGGCAGTGTTTCTTCGTGGGAACGTGTGGTGGTACGAGTTCTGGTTCGCCGGACGACGTGTTCGGGAGTCAGCAAAGACCCATTCCAAGACGCTTGCGAAGCAAGCAGAGCACGCGCGTCGTCGAGAACTCGAAGAAGGCTTTAACAGCATCATCGATCGACGAGCGGTCAGGGTGCAGACGATTCGCGAAGTCGCAGCCGCCTACCTTGAGGGGTACGTGTTGCGCAACCAAAGCCCCACCTTCGCCAAGTATGCCGTTGGCCACGTCACGCGTCTACTCGGCGCGATCATGATCGTTGACGTTGACGAACGACTCGTCCTCACGTATCAAGAGCAACGCCTCAAAGAACAGGCCGCCCCAAAGACGATCAACGACGAAGTCGTGTTCTTGTTGCGGCTCCTCGCCGACCGCGGCGACCGGATCAGGGCGCACTTGCGCAAGCAAAAGACCCTCAAGCTTCGCAGCGAAACAAGCGTGATCAAAGTCTATTCCCCCGAGGAAAAGACCAAACTCGCCACGGCCGCAAAACAGGGGCGCTCACCACTCATGTACCTCGCGCTCATGTTCGCTCTCAACGCTGGCTTGCGCAGCAAGGAACTGCGCACGCTTCGCTGGCAGCAAATCAACCTCAAGAAAGCATTCTTCACGGTCGGCAAGAGCAAGACACCGGGCGGCGCGGGACGGACGATTCCCTTGAACAATGTCCTGCTTGCGGCGATTCACGCGCACGCCAAGTGGTACAAGGACACTTTTGGCATGATCGACCCCGAATGGTACGTGTTCCCGTTTGGGAAAGCACGCCAGTATGACCCGACGCGTCCCATCACGACGCTGAAGACTGCATGGGTGAATGCGAAGAAGCGCGCTGGCGTGATCGGTCGGCTCCACGACTCACGGCATACGCTGATTACCGAGCTTGCCGAGCACGGCGCGGGGGACCAGACCATCATGGACATCGCCGGCCACGTCTCCAAGCAGATGCTCAAGCACTACAGCCACATTCGCATGCACGCAAAACGCGATGCCCTGGACGCTATCGCAAAAACGCAATGTGAGGCTGAGGAACAAGCGCAGCAGTGCTCGCCGGTACTCCCTGATGCCACTCCCAGTGAAGTGGTCTCCCCACAAAAATCCCCACAATTGGTGTTTTTGAAGGGTGGACGGCGGCGAGAAGTGGCGCGTAAGCAGTTGAAAAAGAATGGCTCCCCGGGTAGGATTCGAACCTACAACCCTTCGGTTAACAGCCGAATGCTCTACCGTTGAGCTACCGAGGAGCAGCCTTCTTATTACACCACCCGCTCCTTCCCACTGTCAATTCTTCGCCCTCTTCGCCGGCCATTTTTCGCCGCCACGCTGTCACGCAAAATGCCATACTGTGGGCAGTGGCTAAAGCGCGCGAACTGGAAGCTCAACTGCACCGCGTGGAAGCGCAGCTGCACCTCATCCAACGCATCGCCCGGCACTTGGTTCGCACCGGTGTCCTCAGCGATTCCCTCCAACTTATTGTCGCCATGGTCAGTGACCTGATGCGGGCCGATTCCTGCCTCCTCTACCTCCTCGGCGACGAAGACCTCATCCTCGTCGCCGCCAAGGACCCGCGCCCCGGCGCCATCGGCAACGTCCGCCTCCGCTTGAGTGAAGGCCTCACCGGTTGGGTCGCACGCGAACGCCGCCTGCTCGCCATCTCCCAGGAAGCCTATAACGACACCCGCTTCAAGTTCTTCCGCGACCTCCCCGAAGACACGTTCGAAGCCTTCCTCTCGGCACCCGTCATCGTCGGCGGCCGCGTCATCGGCGTCATCAACCTCCAGCACCGCCGCCCCCACGCCCACACCGGCGACGAGATGGAAATGCTCACCACCGTCGGCGAACTCATCGGCTGCCGCGTCACCATGGCCCGCCTCGATTCCGGCCCCGAATCCATCAACTATTCCGAACTCGCCCTGCGCACGCTGCCCGCCGAGCAAGCCCCATGACCACGTTCGCCCGCCGCCAGTTTCTGGCCGCCTGCGGAGCTCTGCCCCTCGCCGCCCAGCAATCCTCGCCACAATCCGCGCCGCCCGCCGCGCGGCCCGCCTCCTGGAACCAGGTCTTCTTTCACGACACCGACGATCAACAGCTCTCCATCCTCGAACTCGCCTTCTATTCCAACCGGGCCGCCATGGGAATCGCCGCTCTCAGCAATCGCGGCAACGTCAAACCCGCCTCGCTGCGTACCACCGACAGCGGACGTACCTGGGACCTCCACCCCCTCAAACCGGCCGCCTTCTCCCTGCAGTTCCTGGACGAAGCCAACGGCTGGATGGCCGCCGACAACGGCATCTACAAAAGCTCGGACGCGGGCCAGAACTGGCAGGGCGTGCTGCGCCATTCCAAGATCCGCCACGTTCGCTTCGTCGACTACCAGCGCGGCTACGCCGCCGGCGAGGAATGCACCGTCCTCGAAACCGCCGACGGCGGAAAAAACTGGAAGCCCATCGAGGCCGCGTCCTCGTACAAAACCAACAAAGACCTTACCGCTTACACCTGGATCGAGTTCGCCAGTCCCACCCTCGGTTTCATCATCGGCCACTACTCGCCTCCCCCCCCTTACCGGGTCCAGGAACTCCCCGCGTGGATGGATCCAACGGCGGCCAGTAAACGCCGCATGACGCCCTCGCTCAGCCTTGTCCTGCAAACGATCGACGGCGGCAAGGTCTGGAAACCAACGTCCAGCTCCATCTTTGGCCACATCTCCCGGTTCAGCATCAACGGCCGCGGCGTCGGCCTCGGCCTCATCGAATTCGACGACTCCTTCGACTACGCCAGCGAGGTCTACCTCATCAATCTCGTCAGCGGCAAGACCGATCGTATATTTCGCGAAGCCGAGCGCGCCATCACCGACGTCTTCGTCCGCAAAGACGGCTCGTTTCTGCTCGCCGGCGTCGAATCGCCGGGCCGCCCCCGCACCTCCCCCTTACCCAGCAAGGTCCATATCCTGGAAGGCAAAAACCTGGGGAAATGGACAGAGGTAGAAGTTGACGACCGCCCCACTGCCCCCCGCCACCCCCCGCGCGAAACCCCCCCCCCGCCCATGTTCGCCTGTACGGACACCGGAATGATACTCCACCTCGAACTGCCCGCCGCCCCCAAAACATAATCGGCCCGCTCCGATTTATTCACAGGTTTAGCACAAGCACCCCCGGGCAACTGCTTGGGATCATAGGTCCATCCAGTTGTGCAAAAGACACACAACCGTCATCGAATTCCTTTGACGCCGCAGGTCCACAGGCGCATACTGAGCTTGGTTCCAAGAGGTACAAGGAACAGCGAGCCCAGCAGGGCGTAGCGAACTTTAAGCGTTGATCCGCAGCCGGCACTCAAAAAGTAACCGGAGGCGGGGAGCAAGAGGAAATCGGGCGTCAGGCAAGGGTGGGCTTCGCGGGGGCGGGTCCATTCCGCCGCATCGATCTGAAGGGATTCAAAAGTCCCGACAGGGAGCGAGGAATGGAAGAGCAACCGTGAGCGCCACGAAGGGAAGCGGCAACGGGTTTCAAGCGTTGACGTCCCCCGCAGGCCGAAAGGCAGCGAGGGATCGAGCGGGAAGCCGAACGGGCCGGGGAACACCGTGACGTTGGCCCCGAAGCAGCAGGCCGGGAACTTTGACCCTGCCGTGGACGCACTGGAGACGGTGCGGCCGTGACAGGCGAGCGAAAGGCCGTTGCGAGGGACCGGACCCTACCACTGGAGCGAGCAGGCGACGAGCCAAGCGGTGAATCGGATTGCCTAACGGCCGTTCGAGGAGCAAGGCACGAAACGCCCCGACTCGGTGGATGACATGCTCAGGCCAAAGCTAGCAGGCCGGGAGAGCGAGCTGAACCGAAGATCACTTGGAACCATTTTCTATTTGGCCCATCCGCTTCTTCCAGACTCCCCCAATCCCTCACACGCCTCGGCCGCCGGCCTTACATCCCGGCCGGTTGGTGGTGCTCCGGCATCGTCTCGTGCCGTTCGGAAACAGGCGTGTAGTGGCCGGAGCTATTCATCGACGCCATGCGCTTCAGCTTGGCCGGATTCACGTACTCTGCCTTACGCGGGAAAAAACTGACGAAGTTCACGCGGCACGCCGAACATCGGTGCCGCTTGGCGCCGAAATGCACGAGCATCCGATAGAACTTCCCCGGCATGTAATACTTCTCTGCCCAATCGCTCAAGTCCTGGCGCAAGCATCGTGGACAATGGGCGTACGGCAGGCGAAAATTGAACAGCAACCCATGCCAGAATCGTTGATTGCACTCTCTGCAGCGGACCGGGCAGTACCCGAGTATCGACGCGAGGCTCTCCAAAATACCCCGCCGTTTGGAGAATCGGATCCGGTTGGACCCACATGACGGACAGTCGGCACCCATAGAACTCACTCATATTACCAGAGTTGCACTACATTTAGAATCTTTCCTTTTGGCTACTACCGGGGTACCCAAGTACCAATTTGCGTCTACCCCTACCGCTCGCCGGCCCGAATCGCACGCCGTTCCCGCTCTCCAGCGGCATACTCCCCCATCAAACGGCGGAATTCGTCATGCAAACGTTGCCGTACCTGCTCCTCCGTGCCGGTCTTCCGCCCCTCCACCGAATCCACCCGCAGCAACTCCCGCGTCGTCGAGGTCATGAACACCTCATCGGAGTCATACAGATCGTCCAACCGCAACGTCTTCTCCTCCACGCTGACGCCCGGCACACGCACCCGCTCCAGCAGCCACCGCCTGGTCACCCCAGGCAGGCAGCCCGACGTCATCGGTGGCGTCAGCACGGGCTCCGGCACCGGTGGCCTTGTCACCGT
>CAYUZM010000152.1:0-9577 GCA_964449665.1 uncultured Solibacteraceae bacterium | reverse complement strand
TTCGTATCCTTGGCGCAGCGGTAGTATTCACCGCCGCGCTCCCGGCCCAGCAGAGCCTCTTCACGGACAAGCTCTACCCCGTGCTCGAAGCGGCGCGCTGCCGGATGTGCCATGCACGCGATGGAGTGGCTTCGGCTACAAAGCTGCATTTCCCGGCCAAGGAGGAGAGCGCGGACCGCATCGCGGAGTTCGGCCTTTCTCTCGCTCCGTTGAAATCGTTGCTGCTTGAGAAACCCACCGCTCGCGTCAAACACACCGGCGGCCAGCTCATCAAGCCCGGTTCGGAAGAAGAGAAGATCCTTATTCAGTGGGTCGAATATCTCGCCACCGCCCGTCCCACGGCGGCGCGCAAGCGGGAAAAATCCACAGAGCCCGCCGCACTGGTGCGCCGCCTCACGCACAGCCAGTACAACAATACTGTTCGTGATCTGCTCGGCGACTACAGCAAACCGGCACAACGTTTCCCCGTGGAAGATTATGTCGAAGGTTTCAAAAACCAGGTTGCCCACCAAGCGATGCCGCCGCTCCTGGTCGAGTCCTACAGTTCGGCTGCGGAGAGGCTTGCGCTCAACGCATTCCGCGCGGGTGACGTGAACAAGCTGATCCCTTGCGCGCCCGCAACACCTTCCGACGCCGGATGTCGCGATCAATTCATCCGAACCTTTGGCAAACGCGCCTTCCGTCGCCCCCTCAGGGAATCTGAATACAAGCGCTACGCCGCGGCCTTTGACACGCAAGCCAAAGCCACCGGCAAATTCCTCGAAGGGGCGCGCGTAATCGTCGAAGCGATGCTCCAATCGCCGAAGTTCCTCTTCCACACGGGATCGGACGACTATGCCATTGCCGGCCGCCTCTCCTATTTCCTCTGGGACACGATGCCGGACGCCGCACTTTTCGCCGCCGCCGAACGCCGCGAGTTGCGCACGCCGGCCGGCCGCGAGGCGATGGCGCGAAAGATGCTCGCCAATCCGATGGCGGCACAGGCCCTCGACGAATTTTTCAATCAATGGCTCCGTCTCGATCGCGTCACAAATGCTTCGAAGGATGGCCGCCGGTTCCCGGAATTCACCGCCGAGCTGTCGGCGGGCATGGTGGAAGAGACCAGGAAGCTGCTGCAACATCTTGTCTGGAACGATAAGAATTTCATGGAGTTCCTCACGGCGAACTATAGCTTTCTCAGCGCCGACCTCGCTTCGCTCTACCGTTTTCCCGCGCCGCCGGGCCAGTTTGAACTCACGCAGTTCCCTCCGGGCGCGCGCCGCGCTGGTCTCCTGGGCCACGCATCCGTGCTGACCGTCAATGCCGGGCCGCAGGAAACGTCCCCCACCGCGCGCGGAATCTTCGTGCGCGAGCAACTCCTCTGCCAGCATGTGCCCCCGCCACCGCCGAATGTCAACACCAACCTCGCCGATGCGACCGAAGATAGACCTCTTGGCCGGCGCGCCCGCCTCTCCGAGCACGTGAACAACGCCGCATGCTCCTCCTGTCACCGCCTGATGGATCCGATTGGCTTCGGCCTTGAAGGTTTCGACGCGATCGGCAAGTGGCGTGAGAAGGAAACGCTCGTGCTGCCGTCCAAGAAAGTAGAGCTACCGCTTGAAACCACCGGCGAAATCGCGGGTCTCCCGGAATCCTCTTTCACCGACGCCGCGGCGCTCGGCCGCATCCTCGCCGCCAGCCCAACCTGCCAGGAGTGCATCGTGCGCCAGCTCTTCCGTTATGCCCTCGGCCGCATGGAAACCGAAGCCGACCAGGCCATGATCGAGTCGCTCTCGGCCTCCTTCCGCGCTTCCGGGTTTCGCTTCAAGGAACTGCTGGTTGGCATCGCAAGCAAATTGGAAGATAATGGGGCCCAACCATGAACCGGCGCCGTTTTCTTCGCGGAGTAAGTTTGGCGGGTGGAGTTGTGCGCGTCGGACTTCCGCCGTTGGCGGCGATGTTCAATTCGAGTGGCAACGCGTATGCGGGTACGAAAACACCCGTCGAGAAACGCTTCCTTCTCTGGTTCAATGGCAACGGCATTCCGGAGCGTTACTGGATACCCGCCGAGGAAGGCCGTGACTACATACTGACGCCGTGCCTTTCACCGCTGAAGCCGGTGCGCGAATACGTACACGTGATCAGCGGGATCGATAATGTCGCCTCGCGGCGGAATGGCCAGGCGAACGGCCACTTCAGCGCGCTGTGCGGACTTACTACTGGCACGTCATTCAATGGCCGCGGCGCGACCGGTCCGTCGATCGACTACATGCTCGGCAAGAGCATGGGCGCCAAATCGCGGTTTCATTCGCTGCAGATCGGCGTGGCGCAGGAATCGCACGGCGAGATGGTTCAGCGCAACATGCGCTGGGCCGGGTTTGAGCGCGCCCTGCCCCCGGAGAGGATTCCGCAAAATCTCTTCGCCCGGTTATTTGGGGTCAAAAACCAGGAGTGGGTCGCGCGCAAGAAGAGCGTGCTGGACCTCGTGCGCGAAGACGTTTCCGAACTCACCCCCGCGCTGGGCCAGGCGGACCGCCATCGGCTCGATGAGCACCTCACCTCGGTCCGCGACCTCGAGCGCGCCATTGCGAGCCTCCCGCCGGACTACGGCAAGAATCTCAAGGAGCCGGAGGAGATCAGCGATCTGACCGACTATCCGAAGATCGCCAAGATTCAATCGGACCTGCTTATCCACGCCTTCGCCTCAGGCCAGACACGCGTGGCCTCCTACATGTTGACCAAGTGCCAGAGCCTGACCCGCTTCCCGTGGCTTGGCCTCGCCGGCAACCGCCATCACGACTACACACACAACAACGCCGGCTCACCCCAGCAGCAACGGATCATGCGCGACATCTGCCGCTGGCACGTGGAAGAATTTGCCTACTTATTGGAACGGATGAAATCCATTCCGGAGGGTGATGGCAACGTCCTCGACAACACCGCCTGCGTCTTCGTACACGAGCACGCAGAGGCGAATTCACACAAGTGCAATGGCCTGGCGATCCTGGCGGCCGGCGGCGGCATGAAGGGCGGCCTGCACACCAAGTCGCACCACGGAATCGGCGACGTGTATCTCACGATTGCCGAAGAACTGCTCAAGACGCCGTTGAAGTTCCCCACGGCCGAAGAAAAGATGAGCGCGCTCGTTTAGGTTAGACCACTTGGCAGCTTCAGTTGCCATCACGCTTACAGCCACAGCCGATGCAACCACGCGTAGCGCACGTTCCGCACGCTTGGGCCATCGGGCACCTATCCTCCGGTTTCGCCCAAGCCGCGATTCTTGCGAGGCGAAGCCGCTCTACTGGACCTGTTCCAAAATCGCAAAATCGCCCGGATTCCAGGCCTGTGCGATGACATAAAGTTTCTTTCCCACGCGCCTCATCACGGCGTTGTGAATGTGCTGGAAATTCGCCAGCCCCAGATCTTCCTTCGCCATGATTGTCGAAACCACCTGGTCTTTCTCGAGGATGTAGATCGGCGCGCCCTTTGACCGGTCCGGTCCATGCAGAGCGCCAATCACCATGTAGTTTTCGTCGTAATAGGTATCACAAGGGAACGAACCCTTAGGCAAGTTCACCGTCTCCAAATACTTCCCATCCGGACTGAATCGGTCCACTTCCGAATTCGGCCGGTCCGCCACGTCGAGTCTCTTTTTTCCCGGCGGCACCGTGATGCCGTGCCCCGTCCCGAATTGCCCCGCGCCCGTACCTCTGCCGCCGAAGGCAAGCTTGTTCCACTTAGCCTCAAATGCGCTGCCTGGCTTTACCTGCGCCGTCAACACGTAATCCAACTTCGAATAGCCGGTCGTTATATAGAAAAGGCCGTTGAAGAACTCGACATCGGTCGGAATGAACGGCCCGCCACCTTTGAAGTAATCATTCGCGACCGCCGCGCCCAGGTCTGTCTCCGCCGTGGGAGGGCTCAGCGTGTTCACGAGCTTGCCGTCCAAAGTCGTGGTAAAGACCTTGTTCGCCTGATTTGCGGGAAACGTCAGATATGCGTCGCTCTTTGAGGTCCAGAACATCGCATTGTGCATGTTCGTCCCCTTCATCTCCTCAGCCGTGGGGACCATCTTGACCTGCTTCAGATCGGCGGAAATCTGAATAACGCCTGCGCCCGGCAGGGCGAAATAAGTCTCGCCGCGCCCCTTCCGCCGGTCCACGGCAAACCCGCCATGCGCTGCCTTCAACACTTTTTGCGCCTCAGCCGGCAAGTGTTCCGACGTGTACATCACCCGGAAGCGGTACTTCCCCTGCCCACTGATCTTTTCGGGCGAGGTTTGTGTAGCGGGACTCTTCGCAGAAAACCAGGCTAAGCCCAGCAAGGCGAGAAGGAGCGGGAGAAGCGACGTTCGTTTCATGGCTCCTGCTATTCTACTGCGGCCTCACAATCCAAACCACCACGCAACTCCCTGCTTTGGATTGGGCACGCCACTAGTGAAGAGCCAGGCCCCGCGCGGAATTCCGCGCAGCGGGGCTTCCCCTTCTTGCAGGTTCCTGCTCGGCCATCTCCACAATCACACGAAACTCGACTCGTTCCCCGCTTCCCTTCATCCCACGAACCAACACCCGCCAGTAACCACCCTCCGGCTCAGGCAACCGGAAAGCTGCGCCTGACGGATCGAATCCCACCGGATCGGCGTACCGCGCATAGTGATGGCCGCTGGGGCTGACCAGCGAGAGGTCCAAATCCCCAAGTTCCGATTGGCCTTCGAGCCGCACCACGATCGTGCGAGCCCGCGCGTCTACCGTTACCAGTTGACTCCACACCTCGGTAACCGCGACGCTGCCTCCGTAGGTCTGTCCGCCTATGTTGTCGCAGGTCCCTGCGGCGCCATTTGTCGACGATACTTCGAATTCCCCGCCTCGGTAACCGCGCCCTGGAAGGTCCTCGAAGCGAATCGGCAGACTCGGCGATGAAATGGAAAACGCCCTGGTCACATGGACGTGAACATGCCGTCCGCCTCCCTGCCCTACCGTGTAACCACTGTTCCCTGCGGTTGCGAGCGGTTGGCCCTGAACGATGCGTTGGCCTTGCTTCACCCGAAACGACCCTGACCGGAGATGGGCGTAGTGGCTGTACTCCCCGTCGTCGTGCTGGACCGTGATGTAGTTGCCGAAGATCCGCCGGCCGGGTGTCTGGCCCAGCTTGAGGTCGAACGTGTGCGCGATCCCCTCTCGCATCGCCACGACGCATGATCCGGACTTCGGCGCGATGTCCCACGCATGGCGGCTTCGTCCGTAATGAGAGAATCCTCCGTACGGCCCCTGTGTAATCGTCCACGGTTGGCCCCCCGGCGTGGGGAGCTTATATCCGGCAGGGCTGGAGACCAGAAACCGCACAGGTGAACTTTCCCTGCCGTCCGGGTTCTTCACGATCACAAGGTACTCGGCGGCAGGCAGCGCCGATAACCGGACGGTCATGTGCTCACCGTTCGTGCCGGCGGGAATCAGCATCGCAATATATTTCCAGCCGCCTTCCTTTGTATATTGCGCAACGTTGACAACCGAGTCGCTGACGAAGCCTTGACCGCGAATGTCGAGATCGGTATGCCGGCCCTCGACCTCCACGCGATCGATATCGGTGACGCGTGGCGCGGACGGATCGATCGATCCGGTCACTTCGAACGCACGCGATACGAGTACCGCCGGGCCGCTCGTGACCCGAACAGTCCAGACGCCCGGCAGTTGCGAGGCCGGAAATCCACCCAGCGGAAGGCCGGTAACGAAGCACAGCGACGAGGCGGTGGGAAGCTGGTCGTAGGCCGATGAGGAGTGGATCTGGCCGCCCGGGTCGAGCCACTCAACGGCGAGCCGGTCGCCGGCACGCAACCTTCGAGCAACAAAGCGAAAGTACACCTGGTCGCGCGTGTTCTCAAAACGAGCGGATGCCGCCGAAACCGCGCACGCCGATTCGTCGGCAGCGGCTCCCAAAGCCGTTTGGTCGACCGTCAAGGCGGCCGCGGGGAGGGCTAGGACGAAAACAACGAGCAGGCCGAGCATCTGGTCTAAGAGTCCTATCGGCAGACTTGTCGTAAGGGTTCAGTCTTGCCCGAAAATGGTCGAACCGCCCAGAGCACTATATACTCAGGGAAACTACTCCCTTCTCCGGAAACCCCATGAAGGTTCGCCTCATAAACCTCGCCGCTGCGTGTGCCACGCTCGCCTTCGCACAATCGGCTCACCTCGAGCATTTTGAAAAAAAGATCCGCCCCGTCCTGGCCGCTCAGTGCTATGCCTGTCACGGAAAGTCCGCGACACCTCCGCATGGCGGGCTCCAACTCGACTCAGCGCAAGCGATTCGCCGCGGCGGCAACTCCGGTCCGCTCTTCCAACCCGGAAATCCCCAATCCAGCATCCTGCTCCGCGCCCTGCGCCACACGGACAAATCTCTCAAGATGCCGCCGGGCAAGCCGCTTGGCGCGGAAATTATTGCGGATTTCGAGCTCTGGATTCGCGATGGCGCCCCGCTGCCGGCCGATCAACCTGCGCCCACCGAAAATCGCCTTTCGCTTTGGTCATTGAAGAAACCGATGGCCGCGGCGCCTCCCGGCGCGGCCACAAATCCAATCGATGCGTTCATCCTCCAGCGCTTGACAGCCAAGGGTCTTCAGCCATCACCGGAAGCGGACAAACGCACGCTCATCCGGCGAGCTACCTACGATCTCACTGGCCTTCCTCCAACCACGGAGGAAATCGATGCTTTTACCTCCGACAATTCGGCCAAGGCCTATGAGCGCCTCATCGATCGTCTGCTCTCCTCTCCCCGCTATGGCGAGCGCTACGGCCGTTACTGGCTCGATGTCGCCCGCTACGCCGACTCCGTCAATGACTCCGTGAACGCCGGCCAGCGCTACCCATGGTCGTATACGTACCGCGATTGGGTAATCGCCGCTCTCAATGAGGATCTTCCGTATAACCGATTCGTCGAGTATCAGATCGCCGCCGACCGAATCCCAAATACGGAACCGCGCCATCTCGCGGCGCTTGGATTCCTCAGCCTTGGCCGCGAATTTCCGAAGAGCTACCCAGAAACCGTCGCTGATCGCATCGACGCGGTCACACGCGGCTTTCTCGGCCTTACCGTCGCTTGCGCGCGTTGCCACGACCACAAGTACGATCCCATCTCCCAGAAAGATTACTACGCGCTGTACTCTGTCCTTTCCAATATTCAGAAGCCTGAGGAAATGCCTCTGCTGGCACGGCAAGCGCCGGATGCAAAGCAATCGATCTACCGGCCTCGCCTCGACAAGATTCAGTCCGACTACCGAGAGTACCGGGTGCGCCGCCATGCGGAAATGGTCGCATTCTTCAAGACCCAAGAAGCGGAGTACATTCGCGCGGCTAGGGACTCCGCCCTCCTCCGCAATACGGAGGTAGAGGAGCTGGCGCGCGATCGCCAACTCAACCTCTACGTGCTGAACCGCTTTCGAAAAGGGATCGCCGCGCCACTGGATGTTCCACTGGACGAGTTCGAACTGATCTATACCGAAGGAGACAGCAACAACTCCCGCACCCTCCGAAACCGCGAGAACACGATGCTGGCGCACTGGGCCTACGATGGAGCGGCTCCGCGCGCAATGGCGGTCGAAGACGTTCCACATCCTGAATCGGCCCACGTATTCGTCCGGGGCAATCCCAATAATCCGGGTGCGCCGACTCCCGCTCGATTTCTCTCTTGTCTCGGCGGTGAGTCCAAACTCTTCCGCAACGGGAGCGGCCGCCTCGAACTGGCGCAAGCGATCGCCGATTCGAATAACCCGCTCACCGCACGTGTTGCGGTCAACCGCGCCTGGATGCACCATTTCGGCGCCGGTCTTGTACGCACGCCCAGCGATTTTGGCTTGCGTGGCGATCCGCCAACCCACCCAGAGTTGCTAGACTACCTGGCGGTCAAATTCGTCGAATCCGGCTGGTCGTTAAAAAGGCTGCACCGGATGATGATGACTTCGGCCACCTACCGGCAGGCTTCGATCGACAATGAAGCTGCCCGCAAAGTGGATCCCGAAAATCTTCTGCTGTGGCGCATGAATCGCCGCCGCATCGATATCGAAAGCCTGCGTGACTCCATGCTCGCCGCCGCGGGGCGTCTCGATCTGACTCTCGGCGGATTGCCCGTCTCGCTCACTGCCCAACCATCGGTACCACGCCGTTCTATCTATGGCTTCATCGAGCGAGGCCGCGTTCCGGCGATGCTCAGCGCCTTCGATTTTGCGCCACCCGATCAGCACGCGCCCATGCGCTACGTCACTACCGTTCCGCAGCAGGCGCTCTTCTTCCTCAATAGCCCATTCGTGACCGAACAGGCGCATCACCTCGCCGCTCGTACTGCGAATGTTTCCGCGCCAGCCGAACGAATTCAGAACCTCTACCGGTATGCGCTCTCCCGCACGCCGTCGGAATGGGAACTCGACGCCGGGCTCAAGTTTGTTTCACGGGCGGCGGAGGCCCCGGCAGCGGCCGCTTCCACGCCTTCCGCGTGGCAATATGGCATTGGAGATTCGGGGAACTTCCGCCCGTTCCCCATTTACGACGGTGATCGCTGGCAGGGCGCTGCGTCCATGCCCGCGCCCGTCTACGGACGAGCCCAGTTGCGCCCGGCCGGCGGGGAACCCGGTGACGGTCCGGCTCAAGCCGTCGTCCGCCGTTGGTCCAGCCCCATTTCCGGCGCTGTCACCATTGAAGGCACGTTTCGCCACGCACAACCAGCGGTGCCGTTTGGAGACGGCGTTCGCGGCCGTATCGTTTCCAGCCGCCACGGTGAACTCGCTTCCTGGACCGTCAACGGTTCTAGCGCGGAAACGAAACTCGGCGGAATCAAGGTTGAAAAAGGGGATCGTCTCGACTTCATCGTCGATGGCCGCGCCGATACGGAAAGCGACGCCTTCACCTGGGCGCCAATCGTCAAATCGGGCACTCAATCCTGGAACGCAAAAGATGATTTTGCCGGCCCTGCGCCGAAGCCGCTCACCGTGTGGGAGCGTTACGCCCAGGTGCTGCTCGAAACAAATGAATTCGCATTCGTCGACTAGCCGAGGAATTACATGAAACACGCAAATCCCTTTCTGACGCGCCGGGAAATGCTTGCTCGTTGCGGTATGGGTATGGGCGCCGTCGCCCTGAGCCCGCTTCTCGCGGCCGATTCGCCAAGTCCATTCGGCCCCAAATCGCCGCCGCTCCCGGCAAAGGCGAAGCGCATCATTCATCTCTTCATGAATGGCGGTTGCTCCCACGTCGACACCTTCGATCCCAAACCTGCTCTGGCAAAGTTCGCCGGCAAGCCAATCCCCATCACGCTGCGCACGGAGCGGCGCACCGGCGCCGCCTTCCCTTCCCCCTTCACCTTTAAGAGATTCGGCCAGAGCGGCACAGAGGTGAGCGAGATCTTCTCAAACATCGGCGAATGCGTGGACGACATCACCATCATCCGCTCCATGCACACCGACATTCCGAACCACGAACCGTCGCTGATGATGATGAACTGCGGCGACGTTCGCCAGGTCAGGCCGAGCTTCGGCTCCTGGGTCACATACGGTCTTGGTTCAGAAAACCAGAATCTGCCCGGCTTCCTGACCATTTGCCCGACGCTTGGACACGGG
>CAYUZM010000151.1:0-9604 GCA_964449665.1 uncultured Solibacteraceae bacterium | reverse complement strand
AAAAGGGCGGCGACGAGGAGGCCGGGAAGCCAGAACCAGGGGGATTTGAGAAGATCCCAGCGGCGCAGGGTGAGCGCGGCGAGGATGGGCAGCGGGGCGAGGAGCACGCCGGTGCCTTTGGTGAGGATCGCGGCCGAAGCGATGAGGCCGAAGGCGACCGACCAGCGCCAGCCGGGCTGTTCGAACAGTTTGTGGAGCGTCCATACGGCGGCGAGTGTAAGGAGGGCGATGAGGAGTTCGGTCATCACCATACGGCTGGCGCGGAGCACTTCAGGCGTGGCGAGCATGAAGAGCACGGCGAGCCAGCTTTCAAGCGGCCGCAGAAAGCGTTGGAAGAGATTCAGGCAGAGCACGGCCCAAAGCGCGGCGATGGTGGCAACCAACAGGAGTATGGAGGTGCGGTCGACGCCGGCGGCGAGCATCCAGGCGGATTCGACGATGTAGAAGAAGGGGGGCCAGTGGCCGAGGGCGACGCGCGGGTAGTGCTGGTGGAAGCGGCGGGCGAAGTCCATGGGGGGCCAGGGGAGGCCGGCGGTGAGGTAGTCGTGAACCATGAGTCCGGTGACGTAGTGGGCGGACTCATCGGGGTCCGAAAGGAACTCCGCCTGATAGGCGCCGGATTGCCACTGGCCGAGGAGGACTAGGGCGAGGAGGACCGCGAAGGCGAGGAGATTTCGCGAGAGGCTCTGGGTCATGCGGGGTCTCCGGCGGGAACGGCGGGGACGCGTTCGAAGGCGAGTTGGAGGGCGCGAAGATCGCGGAGGCCGGCGATGCGGAAGGCGGCGAGCGCGGCAAGGAATGAGGCGGCGAAGAGAACGGAGCCCCAAACTCCGGTGCCGGGCCAGTTGGCGGGCAACGCCCATAGCAGGGGCGAGAGAACCGCGCCGAGGCCGACCACTTGCGCCCAGCGGCGTAACGAATAGGGAAGCAGGCGGCGCATGTGCCAGGTGCTGTAGCAGGCAAACAGGACGACCGAGACGAAGACGACCCAGCAAGCCCCGCGGCTGCCGAGGCGCGGGATGAGGAGGAAGCCGAGTCCGGCGAAGGATACCAGTTGAATTGCGGCTCCGGTGATGGAGGAACTGGGCTCTTTGTAGGTGACGGCGAGCAGGCGGGCGACGCCGGAGGGCGCAACGGTGAGGCCGGCGAGGGCGAGGACAGGGAGCAGGCCGGCGACGGGTTCGAATCCGGGGCCGAGCATGGTGCTGACAATCAGGGTGGAGTGCGAATAGACGAGGGCGGCGGTGAGGACGCTGGCGATGGCGAGGGTTTTGAGGAGGCGGCCGACCCAGACTTCGAGTTCGTCCAGTTCGTTGCGGGTGTGCAGCGAGGAGAGCAGAGGACCGAAGGCGGAGAGGAGTTTCCAGACGCCCTGCGAGCCGGCGAGGTAAGCGCCGAAGGCGATGGTGTAGAAGCCGGCTTCGGCGTAATCGCCCGAGATGGCGCGGACGAGCATGGTGCCGCCCTGTTGAAAGAACATGATGAGGACGTTGCTGAAGAAGAACGCGGCGCTGAAGCGGAGAAAGGGGTGGAGAAAGGCGCGGTCGATTTTCATGAGGTGGAGCGAGAGGTAGTCGCGGCCCCACCAGAGGCCCAAGGCGAGCGCGGAGAGTTCGACGAGAAGGAGACCGGCGGCTGCGCCGCGCAGGCCGGCGATGATGAATCCGAAGAAGACGAAGGGGAAGATGAGAATGCGGCGCAGGAGATCGGACGCGCCCCAGCGGGCGGCCTTGTTCAGACCGAGGAAGAGCGTAAAGGGAAGGTTGGCGGCAGTGCGGAAAGCGATGCTGACGGCGACCAGCGCGATGGCGGCGCGATCGAGGTCCTTCAACCAAAGCGCGCCCAGCGCTAGGTAGGCGCAGGCGGCCAGAAGGCCGTTTACCAGGCGCAAGGCAAAGAGGTTGGAAGCGAGTTTCTTGAGACCATGCTCATCGCCGCGGGCGAGGAATTCGGGGACGAAGCGGGTCATGAGCGAGACGGCGCCGAGGCCGGTCATGAGGGAAAACCACATGGACATGGTGACCATGGCGGAGTACTGGCCATAGACCTGAGGTCCCATGCGGCGGGGGATGAGGGAAGCGGCGAGGATGCCCATGGCGAACAGGAGCGCGCGCTGCATGCCCAGCCCGGCGACCTGGCGGAGGGTTTGGCGCGACTCGGAGTTCAGCGTGAGTGTATTGGCGTCCATTATGGGCGGATGGGCTTGCGCGCACTGACGGCACTGAAGCAGCCGGTGAAGCAGCGCGTGGGAAGCCGGTTGAGCATCTCAAATGATGCCAGGAAAAAGCGAATGGCCGCATCCGCCCTTCCTCCCAGTACCCGCCGGAGAACGAGGTAGATCGCGGTGGAGACGAGGCGGGGATTGTGGATGAGGTAATCCTCATTTTCGACTACTAAGCCGGCGGAACGGAGTTCGGCGGAGAGACGGCGGCGCGAGATGGTGTAGCCGAGGCGGAAGGGCGAGAGGCCACGGCGAGTGATCCACTTCAACGGATGGTAGAGGGGGTTATAGGGGTTGTCGAGGATGACGAGGAGGGTTCCGCCGGGGCGGACGATGCGGGCCAGTTCGCGGAGCGAATGAGAAAGGTCAGTGGGGACATCGAAGTGATCGAGAGTGGAGGTGGAGACGACGACATCGAAGGAGGCGGCGGCGAAAGGGAGCGCGCGGACGTCGGTGCAAAGGCAGTGGAAGTCGCCGCCGGCGTGCTTGGCTTTGCGGACGGTGGATTCTTCAATATCGATGCCGACCTTGTGGCGGGCGGCGGGGAACATGGTGTCGAGGATGCGGTCCTGGCCGTTGGCTTCCTCGAAGACGTCGGTTTTGAGAACGTCGGCGGCGGGGCGTGTGGCGATGGAGCGAAGAATCCAGTCGAGGAAGATCGCGCCCTTTTGTTGGGCGACGAGCGGATCGAGATACCAGGATTGGGACGGTTGGGGCAGAGCTTCTATCGTAATGCCAAGCGGGAGGGGGGCCAGCGCGGGGGCGGCATTACTCTGCGGTGGCGGCCGGACTAATTCCTGGCGAGCGCTTCGGCGATGGCTTTTTCGGCGAGCGGGGCGATGCGTTCGTAGCCGGCGTCGTTGAGCAGCAGGCCGTCGGCGGTGAATTCCTTCTTGAGGAAGCGGCCTTCGACGAGAGCGGAGTAGTAGTCGAGGTAGAGGGAGCCGCTTTGTGCGGCGTAGTCTTTGAGCCAGTTGTTAAGGCTGAGAAGCTTGCCGACGGGGCGGCGCTGGGTGTTTTTCTTTCCGGCGCAGTCGCAGACCGGCGTGACGGAGGCGATGACAACGCGGATGTTGTGGAGCTTGGCGAGTTCGACCATCGACATGAAGTGCTCGGCCATGGTGCCTTCGGTGGAGGGGCCCATGACGCTGGCGATGTCGTTCGAGCCGGCCTGGATGACGACGACTTTGGGCTTGAGCGCGAGGACGTCCTGACGGAAGCGGACGAGCATTTGGGCGGAGGTTTGGCGCGTGATGCCGCGGTTCAGGTAGGGTTTGCCGGGGAAGAATTTGGCGTTGCCTTCGCCCCAGTTCTCGGTGATCTCGTCGCCAAGGAACACGACGCGATTCTCGTTGGGGTCGTAACGCAGTTCGGAGTTTTCGCTGCCGTAGCGGGTGAGGCCGCCCCAATCGAGGAGAACGCGGCGGTAGGCGTCGAGTTCCTCTTCCAACTGTTGTGGGGTGGGTTCGGAGGGGACCTGTTGCGCGGGCGCTTTGGTCGCCTGCTGCGTGGATACAGTGGAGATCTGCTGGATGGGCGCGTTGGTGGCCGGTTGCGCCCACGAGGCGGCCGAGGCGCTGAGCAGCAGGGCGGCGGTTCGCAGCGGCGTCATTACTTCTTCAGGCCGTAGCAGTAGAGGTTTCCGTCGTAGGTATTGACGTAGACCTTACCGTTGGCGACGGCGATGCCGCTCCAGTGGTTCCACTGTTTGATCTGATCGCCGCTGGACCAGAGTTCCTTGCCGGTCTGGGCATCGAGCACGTAAAGGGTGACGTGCGTGGAGAGGGGAATCCGGCGCTCCATGCGGAAGTCGAGGCCGACGTCGGGAAAGGCCTGCGCGGTGTTTTCGCCACTGCCGTAGGCGAAGACCATACCGTTGGCGATGACAGGCGGTTCGGCCTGGTTCATGTCGCGCGAGACCCACTGCGGGATGAGTTCGACCTTGCCATTGACCATTCCCATTTTGAAGGCGACGATGGCGCCTTTTTTCACGGGGCCATGTTCGATGGGCGCTTTGAACTTGGGATGCTTGGGACCCCAGAACGGCGAGAGAACCCAGCGCGCGCCGCTCGCGTCTTCCCATGACGCAAGCGAGCCCCAGATGCCGGCTTCGGCGAAATCGACAATTTCGTTGCAGATGAGGGGGGTGCGGAAGACGGGGGTGCGGTGGTCGTCGCCGCCGATGGATTCGGTGTCCATGAGGTAGACGCGGCACTCTTTGCTGGCGTCGACCATGTACTCTTTGCCGTTCCAGTCGTAGATGGCGGGAGTGACCTGCATATCGAGATCGCGCTTCCAGAGCCATTCGGCGTTGGAGGGGCCGTAGTAATCGACCAGTTCGAGGGCCTTGGTGATGGGGTTCTGTTTGACGCCGATGATGCCGTTGCCGTAGAGGCCGTTTTCGGGGTCCCAGCGGCCGTCGCCGGTGCCGGTGTACATGACGAGGTCTTTGCTGACGGCGGGACCGGAGCGGCCCCACATGCCACCGCCGGCAGGTCCCCAACTGCCGACCTTGTGGGTGGCGAGGTCATAGGTGTAGGCGGTGTTGGGATTGCCGCCGCAGCCCTGGGCGCTGTGGGTGTAGATGACGTTATTGACGAGGTTCAGCGCGTAGGGCTTGCCGTTGGGCGGCATGAATTTGAGGGGCGCCGAGAGGGGCTCGCCATCGGCGGCGTTAATCATGTGAAGGCGGCCGTCCCAGGAAGCGGCATAGATGGTGTATTTGCCGGGCGTGCCGCCGGGGCCGATGGTGACGTTGGCGGTCATGCCGCCGGGGCAGAGGACGCTGGGGCCGCGGCCGCCGGGAGGATCCTGGTAGGAGCTTTCGAAGTGGCGTTGCCAGAGGATTTCGCCGGTCTTGGCATCGAGGGCGAAGATGTTGTCGGAGACGCCGGACTGGATGACCATTTCGCGCGGACCGTTGGCGGTGGCGACGCTGCCGATGACGAGCGGTTCGAGCAGCGAGTGCATCTGGCGGGGCTGGTTGTCGAGCTTCCGCTGCCAGAGCAGGCTGAGCCCGCTGACGTTCTCCTTGGTGAGGATGGTCTCGTTCTTCTGCCAGTTATTGCGCTTGGTGTCGCCGCCATCGGTGAGCCAGTCGGCGGAGGAGGAGACGGCGCAAAAGGCGAAGAGCCCGGACAGCGACGCAAGGATGATTCGTCTCATAGGGAAGTTCACACAATATATCAAAGGAGTTCGGTATATCATCAATGGTCGATATTCCAACTTGAAAGGTCATGTGAGCAATGCGCCGATGCACCCTTGCCCTGGTTCCTGTTTTGTGCGCCCTTGCGGCCGTGGAGACGCTCCACGCGCAGCGGGGACTGGGGGACTGGATGACGACCGCCTATGATGCGCAGCGCTCGAACTGGCTGCGCAATGACGGGAAGATTTCGCAGCAGAGCATGCAGAAGCCGGGCTTCGAGCTGGTGTGGAAGCTGCCGTTTCAGAACACGGCGCGGCAGTTGAACAACATTTCGCCGCCGGCGTTGATCGATTTCTACATCAGCTATCGTGGGTTCCGGACGCTGGCGTTTTTTGGCGGGAGCTCGGACCGCGTGATCGCGATTGACAGCGACATTGCGCGGACGGAATGGGAGAAGACGTTGACGACGGGAGGCGGTGCGGCCGGCGGGACGCTTCCGTGTCCGGGTGGAATGACGGCGGCGGTGACGCGCCCGACGGCGACGGCATATCCACTGATGGGAATGGGACGCGGAGGCGGCCGGGGAACACCGGCGAAGTCTGCGGTAAGCGAACCCTATGCGGGCGCGGTGACGATCAGGCCCGCTCCGGCGGCAAGACCGATTCCGCCACCGAAACCTGCGCCAGCCGCAGGTGCGCCCGCGCCGAATCCGTTTGCGCCGCGCATTCAGTGGGTGTTGGCCTTGACCGGCGACGGGAAGCTGCATTCGATGTATGTGTCGAACGGCGAGGAGCCGAACGAAGCGATTCCGTTCCTGCCGGCAAATGCGAACGCGGTGGGATTGATCGCCTATGACAACGTTGCCTATGTGGCGACGACGAATGGTTGCGGCGGCGTGGACAACGGCGTGTGGGCGTTGGATCTGACATCGAAGCAGGTGACGAAGTGGAAGGCGCCGAAAAACGTGGCGGGGACGGCGGGCCCGGCGGTGGGTCCTGATGGCACGCTATATGTGGCGAGCGGCGGCGAGTTGACGGCGCTGGCGGCCAAGACGCTGAAGCCGATGGGAAGCTATAAGGCGGGCGGAGCGGAGTTCACATCGTCGCCCGTGGTTTTTGAGTACAAGGGCAAGGACCTGATTGCGGCGACGAGCGCGGACGGGCAGGTGCACCTAGTGGACGCGGCGAATTTGGGCGGCGGGGCGTTGGACAAGAGCACGCCGTTTGCGCCTCACGACTATGCGGTGGGCGCGCTGGCGAGCTGGCAGGACCTGGACGGGATGCGCTGGGTGCTGGCTCCGGCGGGCAATGCGGTGCGGACCTGGAAGGTTGTGGACAAGGGCGGCAAGCCGGGACTGGAAGCGGGTTGGGTGTCGCGCGAGTTGGTTTCGCCGCTGCCGCCGATTGTGGTGAACGGCGTGGTGTTTGCGCTGTCGAGCGGGGAGTTCCGTTCGGCGGATGCCAAGATGACGGCGGCGCAGCGGGCGCAGAAGTCAAGCAAGGCGGTGTTGTACGCGCTCGACGGCGTGACGGGAAAAGAGCTGTGGAGCAGCGGCGCGGAGATGGCGTCGTTTGCGCATAGCGGCGGATTGGCGGCGGGCGGAACGCGCGTGTATGTGTCGACCTACGACGGCACACAATACGCGTTTGGATATCCGATCGAACACTAGAGAGAATGGAAGCGATGCGGCGATCTTTATTGGCGGTAATGTTCGTTCTGGCCGGGCAGGTTGTGCCGGCGCAGGAGTTGCCCGACGGCCCTGGACGGGCGGAGGCGGAGAAGATGTGCAAGCAGTGCCACGAGATGGCACGCTCGATTTCGCCAAGGCAGGACCGCGACGGCTGGGCGACGACGATGCGGAAGATGACGGCGTTCGGCATGAAGGGCAGCGATGCGGACTTTCTGCTGGTGCTGGATTATTTGGCGAAGCACTACCCGGCGGAAGCGGTGCCGCGCGTGAACGTGAACCAGGCATCGGCGATTGAGTTGGAGAGCGGGCTGAGTTTGCGGCGTTCGCAGGCGAAGGCGCTGATTGCGTACCGCACGGAGCATGGGCCGTTCAAGACGATTGAGGATTTGAAAAAGGTTCCGGTGCTGGATGCGGCGATGATTGAGGAGAAGCGGGAGAAGATCCGGTTTCAGTAGAGGGGCGGGGGGGCCATAAAGCTCTGCCAGGTGCTGAAACTCCTGCGCAGCGACGGTTGGGAACTGAATAACCAAGAGGGTAGTCACCGCCAGTGCGTTCATCCGGCCAAACCGGGAAAGGTCACGGTTGCCGGACACGAGGCTGACGAAGTGCCGCCGAAAACGCTGAAATCTATAATGAGGCAGGCGGACCTTCCATGAACAAGTTCCTGGTCCTTTTTGAGAAATCGAGCAGTGGCTATGGCGCTTACGCTCCAGACCTTCCGGGTTGTGTGGCCACAGGCCGAACCATCGAGGAGACCAGGGAGCGCATGACGAAGGCGATGGAGATGCACCTTGCGGCAATGCGCGAGGACGGCGACCCGATTCCCGAGCCGTCGCACTTCGAGTTGCTGGAAGCGGTTTGAACGCTTCGGAGACAGTGGATCTGTCCGCTACTGCGTCCGCCGCCGCATGAGGCGGCGTTCGAAGAAGTCGGAGGCGGCGCGGAAGGTGCGCATCCAGCTTTCGTGGCGGAGGAAGCCGTGGACTTCATCGGGGTAGACGATTTGTTCGAATTCGACGCCCTGTTTGCGTAGGGCTTCGGTGATCATGACGCTTTCGATGAAGGGGACGTTGCGGTCGTCGTCGCCGTGGATGAGCAGGACGGGCGATTTCCACGACTTCATGTAGGCCATGGGCGAGGATTCGAAGGCCACCTTTGCCTCACCCTCCTGGCGTTCGGTTTCGTAGGCGGGGTTCCAGTGTTTCAGCTCGACGTTCCAGTCGTGCACGCCGTGGATGTCGACGCCGGCGGCGAAGAGGTTCGAGGCGCGTGCGAGGCCGAGCGCGGTGAGATAGCCGCCGTAGCTGCCGCCCCACAGGCCGATGCGGGCGGGGTCCACTTCGGGGCGCGATTGCAGGAAGAGGCCCGCGCCGATGACGTCGTGATATTCGCTCGCGCCGGTGGCGCCGTAGTTGAGGGCTTCGCGGAAGTCGAGTCCGTAGCCGGTGCCGCTGCGGTAGTTGACGCTCAACACGACGTAGCCCTGCGAAACGAGCCATTGATTGAACGAATAGGCGTTGTGATAGTAGCTGCCGTAGTGGAAGCCGAGCAGCATCTGGCGGCGCGAGCCTCCGTGGAAGAAGACGACGGCGGGGTGTTTTTCGCCGGCGGCGCCGGGGGGCAGAAAGAGTTGGGCGGGGATGCGCATGCCGTCGGCGGCGGTGAGGGTGACGGCTTGGGGTTCGACGAGTGCAGCGGAGGGGAAGTTGAGCGGGACGAGGTCGCGCGGCTGGCCGAAGCTGATCTGGATGGCGGCGCGGGCGGGGGTTTTGGCGTCGGAGCGGAAGAAGAGCAGAGCCTTGTTGTCGCTGGAGACGATGGGCGACCACTCGATGCCGCGGCCGGTGGTAACGGGCGTGAGCGGGCCTCCGGCGGCGGGGACGCGGTAGATGTGGCGGCGGTCGATATCGTCGCAGTTCGAGTTGAAGAGGATCTCTTTCGGATCGGCGCCGAGGGTGACGTATTCCACTTCGCAAGCGCCATAGGTGAGGCGTTTGGGCGAGCCTCCGGCGGCGGGGACGGAATAGAGATGATTCCAGCCGTCGCGCTCCCACGGGAAGACGAGGAGGTCGCCGTCGGCCCATAGAACCTGGCGGTCGGCGACGGTCGCATGATAGACGCTGCCGCGTCCGGCTTCGGCGGTGAAGACCACTTTTGAAGAGCCAGTGGCGGCGTTGGCGCTGTTGGCGACGGTGGCGACGCGGATGCTCCAGGGCGGGGCCTCGCGCTTGGGGCCGAACAGGGTGAAGGCCTTGGTGTAGGGCGTGCGGCGGAAGGCGATGCGGGTGGAGTCCGGGGACCAGACGGGGTCTTCGTCTTCGTCGAGCGAGGGATCGAGCCAGCGGATTTCTTTGGTGGCGAGGTCGTAGACGCCGATGAAGCTGTGTGTGGAGCGGCGGCTGACGAAGGCGAGCTTTGCGCCGTCGGGCGACCAGGCGAGCGAGTTCGAGATGCCGCGCACTTTGAAGAGCTGGGCGGGCTTGGGATCGCCGGAGAGGCCGGCGGTCCAGACGTGGCCCTTGGAGGTGTAGGCGACGATGCCGCCTTT
>CAYUZM010000150.1:0-9610 GCA_964449665.1 uncultured Solibacteraceae bacterium | reverse complement strand
ATCGCCCGCTGCAAACGGCTTCCGTCAGTTCGAGAAGATCTGCTTAACGAGACAGTGCGCGGCGCCGTTAAGCGAGTGATCCTGAATCCGGCGTTAATCCTCGATCCACTGCGCAAGCTGAATGATGCCGCCGCGCGTGAACGCAATCAGAGCGTGGATGTCGCCAAGCAGATAGAACAGGAAGAGAAGCGCCTGAATGGCGAGGAACAGCGAATCCTCGATGCCTACCGAATGAATATCATCTCCCCCGCACAACTTGCGGACCAGCTTGAGAAATTGAAGTCGTGCCGTTCGGCGCTGGAGCTTCGTAAGTCAAAAACCGAAGTGGAGCGCGCCGCCGCACCCGCCGATGCGTCCCCTCGGATAGAAGATTTCTGCGCCGAGGCTGCCAGAAATCTATCGGCGTTCACCACACATGAATGGCAAGAATTGCTTCGCACAGTCATCGAGAGAATCATCTTTCATGGGAACCGAATCACGATTCAGGGCCGTATTCCGCTACCCGCGGAATCGCTGCCAGCCAAGTTCCGGCTCGGAGATATACAAATCGCCCCGCTGGTACGGCCGACGCCTGTCCGTGCCGCCGCCGCGCATTCAGGGGCCTCACCGGCTTGAGGTACGCTACCACATGGTCTGCCCAACCCTCTGACATTCCGCCATTGTGGCGGAAGGACAGAGGGGCTGCCACCTCGACTCTCGCTCTCCACTTGCTCAGATCAGCCCTTGTTTATTGGGGCGTATTGCGACCATGACAATAGGATGTTGTGGTCGCAATACTGCACTCCTCTTGTTCAAGGTGGAATTCGTCCCCGAACTGCCCGGAGGTCACAATCTCCCGTGGTGTCGTGCCCACCTGTTGCCGAAGGACCGGGCGGCCGCGATAACCAAAGTTCTTGTCTCCCTCACTACCGGAATGTCCGACCGTTCGGGGGTGCCTCGGAGGGAATTCTTTTCGGCGCTGGCCGCGGTCCCCGCGCGTGCACTATGCGCGGTTCCGGCGATCCATCTTCCAAACCGCTTCAGAAAGCACGAGCCGTTTTGAGTTGAGCAGCACAACAATCTTTGCAAAACCATGAATTTATGCTACAGTTCAGGTGCTCGTAACGACCATCATCCCCGCGCGCCTTGCTTGATTGTGCTATCGTCAGAGGCCGACGAGCGAGGTTACATGGCAGACCGACGATGGTTCGATCCGACGGACTTGGCAATATCGAGCATGAGCACCATCCTTGATGGTATCGCTAATGCCTTCGCCGAACCGTTTCGGCAGTCTAAGCGAGATACGCGCCCATCGTCGTCGCCGCGTGCCGCCGGAGTGTCTCAACCTCTTAGAGAGCGGAGTGAGTACGTCGAAGACGATTTTGACGATGATTGGACGCCCTCGGAATCTTCCACAAGCGATTCAGCCGCCCAATACGATGCAATTCCGGAGTCAGTGCGGCCAGCTGTTGAACAGTTGAAGGATACGCTTAAGGACGTTCCGGGAATTGAATCGCAGGACATCGTTCGATTTTGTTCAGACAAGCGCAATTGGCCCATACTCAAATTGCTTCTCACCGTCGGCATCGCAGTGTTTGGCATAGCTGTGATCGCTGCTCTAATTGGCGCACAGCATGATCCCACCCTACAGAAGCGACAAGATCCGCCGGGTACGCCTGGCCCCGATAAACGCAATCCATACAAAAGCGACGCATAGCGGCCGCAAGCGACCCGAGCCATTAGTCTTACGGCTTTGGACGAAAATGCGAAGTACTGGCCATTTCCTGCGGCTCGTCGAAAACCGACGAATTCCGTTTTGAGCGCCACCGTACTCTGAGCTTTGAACGGCACGAGGTGTGGATTCCTATAACCATGTCCGTGACGGAGCAATGTTCTAGTAATTCCTTTCACCGGCCTCGACGACAAAGGACCACTTGGTTGCCCTGCCTGCGCCGCACGAATAGCCTCAAAGTCTGCATTACGTTCCTGCCCAGAGTCCAAGATGTACGGGGATCTTCGGCTAGTCCACCTTATGGCACTGACTCGGCAGCTACCAACTCATAAACATTTACTTAAGAAGCGCCTTCGTCGTAGCGCTATCAGCCAAAATTTCTTTAATTAGAATGTATGCCCGAAAACGAGCGTCTCGACGTTGATCCTACGCGTGAGATCATCACTGAACACATTCAGCGCGCCCTTGTCAGAGCCGCCGAACTACATCATTCGGCAATGGTGCTAACCACGCCGAACGCCGAATTGATTCAAAAGGCTTGTGTTGCGCAAATCGCCATGCTGGAGCAAGATCTTCGGACTCACACCAAAACGACGAATAACGCCGGCCCGTCCTATAGCGCAGAGGACGAGGCGATTGCAGTTTTGCAGGACATCATCCGTCATCTCAGGAGAAGGCACAATACCGAAATCTCAAACTCGATTGCGTATTTGGATCCTGATCAAGAGTGAAAATGGAGCCGGACCTCGAATCATCGGTAACACCAGATCGCGGAGTGCTAACGGGGCGTCAGCCCCGTTTTTTGGTGCGATGCATCTGGCGAGGATGATTTGAGACCTTCATGCTCACAACCTGGGTACGGAAAACCAGGAGTGGTACTCAAACCTGTCGAGCCCACATCTGATCGCATCCTGGCCTTGGACATGGACGGGAGTCGTGGGGCGATCAGAACTCCATCAGCCCGAGGCTGACCCTGATCGCTTCGTCCACGCGGGTTATGCTGTCCTTTGATAGCTTGCCAAGACGTTTCTGCAATCGTTGCCGGTCGATTGACCGGATCTGATTAACGATTACGGCAGAGCGTTTGGGAAGTCCACTTTCCTCGGATGCGATACAGGGAGGGAAAACTTGAGCGCTGTTCCTGGTTCGTCGGTTCAGAGGATGTTGTGGTCGCAATACAGCACTCCCCATAGCCAAGATGGAATTCGACCTGGAACCGCCCGGCGGTCATAATCTCCCGTGGTCTTAGGCCCACCTGTTGCGGAAAGCCCGGAGGTCGGGGCTCTCTCATTAAGCCTCCATGGTTGCAGTTGTGTCAGGAAAGTTGCGTACATCAGGGAGATTCTCAACCGCCTGTTGCCGCCTTCAGGCCGTTTTCGCCTTGATTGGCTCCTCTAACTCTCTTCTCCGGTCATCCACCTGGTCGGACCTCTTTTTTAGCGCTTGTTCGTAGGCCCGCAACGAATCCAGATCTTGGCGCATCTCGCCGGTACTAGGCATCGATGTCTGAAATGACGGCGCTCCATCATGTCCAGAATACCGCGACGCCTTTTTCATGGCAGCGAAGACTGTCTGGTAGTCAGTATCTTCAACAACTACGCCTTTGAGTGATTGAGTCTTAACTCCCGGCTCGAATCTACCTACCACCCCATTCAGCAAACGCTCTTCCACAAGCCGCTCCCAGGTTTCCCGCAGTAACCCATAGAAGACCTTCACGTGCGCCGCAAAGTCAGTCTCGGAGATCTGCGCCGGATCCGGGATTCCTTTGAGGGTCACTTCAAGCGTCACGAGGCGCTGCCTAACCTTTTTGACTTGCCAGGGCGCATCGTTTACGTCGACCTTTCCGCACGCCGCGGCCCCGAGTCTCTGAACCCAATGCGCTTCGACGGGCACCGATGCTTCCTGTGATGCTTCCAGCAGTTCGTAGTAGAAAGGTAGGTTGTGAGTGAAGATTATGACTTGAGGACGCATAGCCGCCTCCTCAACAAGTCGTCGGGCGACTTGACGGATGTGACGATGATCTAAAGAGGAAACCGGGTCATCAACGATGATTCCGTTATGGCCTTGAATCCCTCCGACCTCGGCAAGAAAACAGGCCAAGGCCAGCACGCGAAACTCCCCTTCGCTTAGGACGGCGGCCGTGCGTGCTCCAGCAGTCTGCTCCAATGCGATACCGACGTAACTGGCTCCGCGCTCGCTCTTGCTGGCGACTTTTAGCGGAAGGTAGTCGATACCGAGATTCGCGAGCTCCGACGAAAGGCGCGCCGCAAATCCTCCGTTCACATGGTTGTCGCGCAGTCCGGAGGCCTTACGCGATATTGCCGTGGTGTCGCAGGCTGCTCGGCAGGCCCTGAGCTTACTCAATTTTTCAAGAAGTTCTCTCCTTTCCAGCACGCGGGCAAGTTCTGTGCTCAGTAGCCTTCGCGCTTCCAATTCGTCGCGTTGCTTCTCGTAAGTAGCTTGCTTGCTCGTGTCGCGCGGTGCCTGATCGTATTCCTTTCCCTTGGTTTCAAGCAACTCGACGGCCTCTCTCAACGATCCAAGAGGAGAGGCGGGCAAGGCAGGCAGGCGATCCAAACTCTCGGGAATCACATCTTGAGCTGCATAATCCCGTCTGAGTCTGACCGCGTCACAAAAGTCGGCTGCAGCATTCACTAGGACCTCGGCCCTGGATTCTGAAGCTGTGTACTCCCCTAGAGTCGACCTGAGTTCTTCCCCAGACGATATTGCCATCTGCTTGACCAGCCCAAGCCTTTCAACATATTCCTGTTCCTTCCTCTCAGCGTCACGAGCCGCTGACGCTGTCACAAACTCATGGAAACGCCTCAAGCGGTCCGATGCTGGTTCAGACAGAGGCTGTTGACAGAGGACACAGTACTTCTCAGGTCCGGTTACCGGGAAAGACTCCTCAGGATAAACCACTTCGCTAAACTCACGTGCATACCGGAATAGATTTCTCCACACAGAAGTTCCAACCTGAGCGCCGAACGGGTCGTGCTGGAAACTCTCCGCAGCCACGGTTTTCGCGGTTTCTCGAGTGGACCGCGCAGTCACTTGAAGGCTGCGGAGCCCTGATATACTCGCGTCACTTAACAATGTGGAGGCGTTTGAGACCAGCCCGACTACCTTTTCCAATGACGCCTTCATGCGTCTGCTTTTCGCCGCTGCTTTCGCCGGTTCCGAAATCGTGATCAGCGTCTGCCGAACACTTATTAAGGCCTGCTCATCATCCCGCGACCACGTTCCAGACTGCTGGATTTCTTCGGTCGTCGGAAGAGTTCCACGATTGGTAGCAATAAGTCTGTTTATGAGCAAGCCTGTCGGTGTACCAACTTGCACTGAAATCACTGGATGCTGTAGCGTGCCGGAGAGCATGTCAATCTCGCTGTCCAGGCTGGCGCTGAGCGTCTGAAGCGCGCTCCCTGCACGGGGAAGAACGTCGAGCCCTTCTGGCAAGAACTCGATTTGATTCTGTTTGTCAACGTAGATTGGAGCTGCGTTCACATCGAATAGCGTCAGGCGTGATAGATCCTTGGGCGCAGGGGATCCATCCACCCAGAAGTGTTCAGTGAGATGATTGTCAACTGAATATGTAATCTTCGCCTGTGCCGGTGGCGGCGGACTGGATGCATACACGTTGCCCAACACCCGCTCAGGCCGTTCTCGGCGCGCCCGGCAAAGCTGTCGAAGAATGCGGCAATAACCACTTTTGCCGCTCCCGTTGTCGCCGTAAACAAGAGTAATGCCGTGCGGTGCAAACGGTAACTCTTGGTCTGACATGAGTCGGTTCACGTTGCTGGTTTCGGAAATCGACCTCAGGACAATGACTTGACTTGCGGTCTCGCTGAACCGGATGTGGGCAGCAGACAGCGGTTCCGCACTGCCAACCGAATGGAGCCCGTGCTCTCCTTTTAGAAGGAGCATTACTTCCTCCAGATCGTCTGTGCTGCACGACTGCTGCGAGAACACGCGTCGAAATAGATCCTGCTGCCAGAGCGGCCGGTGTTGCGAGAATTCCAAAATACTGGCATCAATCTCATTTCCCATGAGGCGTCCTTTTAGCCGACTAAAACACCCACAACGATAGGCACCAAGGAGGCTTCAATTCGTGGTGTCCAGTCTTCCTGTACAAGAAAAGCATACCTGATTATCCGGCTTTGTAAAGAGCCCGGTCCCGAGACAGCTACAACAGTTATTAGCCTGTGCGGCAATTGCCCGACGAGCGAACATCTAGTTTTGTGATCAAGATCAACGTGAGGCACAGGCCGACGAGTTGGTCGATACGCCAGTATGCGGAATCGGTGACTAGAGTATGCGAGCCTGCGCATCGCATTGTGAGTGGTCGCGCCAAAACCGATCCTCGTCGCTGCCCTCGTTCGGACACTAACATCACGGAAACCAATGTCCAATGACTGATACACGAGACACCGGACTCCCACGCCGTCAAAACCGGCCAACGTTCGGCTTGCCTCAGAGGTGAGTACCGATTCCATTGGCCGGATTTGAGGTGACCACCGAGGGTATGGGGACTGCCGACAAGTCGGAGTCGATTGATGCTGATCCGTTACAAAGAGGTATCCCTGATCGCGTCCTGAACTTGGATCTGGACTGGAGTCGCGGCGGTGATCAGAACTCCACTAGCCCAAGACTGACCCTTATTGCCTCGTCCACGCGGGCTATGCTTTCCATTGATAGCTTGCCAAGACGTTTCTGCAATCGTTGCCGGTCGATTGACCGGATCTGATTAACGATTACGGCAGAGCGTTTGGGAAGTCCACTTTCCTCGGATGCGATGACGACCTCCCTGGGGAAGGGCGGGGTGGAGAACTGGGAACTGATGGCCGCCACGATGGTAATGGGGCTGTACTGGTTGGACACGTCGTTCTGGATGATGAGCGCCGGACGGGTCTTTTGGATTTCGTGGCCAACGGTGGGATCAAACTGCACGAGGTAGATCTCCCCGCGACGAGGGAAGGCTACTTTTTCCTTCGTTTTCGACCTTGGGCGGCTTGCCATACTTCCTCTTCCAATGGAAACCACTCCACAGCCATCTGGAGGTCTCGCTGGGCATTGGCAAGCGCCTCCCTTTTGAGCTGTTCTCGCAGGTTCTCTCTGCTCTGGGTCTTGACGTAGTGCTGGATGGCACGGTCGATGAGCGCGCTTCGGTTGCCTCTGGGGGCCACCCTGTCAAGCACCGCCACAGTCGTATTGGGCAAAATGACGTTGATGCGCTTGTTCATAACGAAATGATTTCCGGTTAATGATCTTGCATCTGCACTGTACACACCATTCGTGTGGATGTCAAGATTCTGACAGGGTTACAGGCGGGCACAACAGGCCAATCCAGGCGTCCGACGACTCAAGAACCGTCGGATTCCCGCTTATTCATGCGGGGCGCCCGGCGGAGATGGCGAGAGGACGCTATGGTCGCAATACAGCAGAAGGCTTCCCTCGCCAATCAACCTCATCCGCCGGAATCCGATCCGCCCTCCGCACGCCCTTTGCTGCCAGTGCCGCCGCCGGAGGGGCTCGGCTAATTTAGACAGCTCTGGTACTGAACATAGAGAAAGGACATGGCAGCGACCATGTCCTTAATAGCACAAAACGCTCAAAGTCGCATACTTAGAGAGTTGTTCGGTCGCTCGTCGCACTCAACAACGCCTTCGCGCGATCAAACATTGCCTTCGGATCGCCCCTAAAGCATCGAAATAGACTGTCGTCGAGTTCGAAAGTACCTTCAGCTAACCTTTTAACGTGTGTAGCGCAACGCCTACCACCAACTATGCGCATCTCGATTACGCAACGGTCGTACTGTGACGACGCGTCTCGCACAAAAGTCCCTGCTTCATCGTCGCTAAGTAGGTGCCCCTCGTCAAAGGTTAACACTTCACTCCGCACAGGCGCAGCCAGCTCATATGATGCCCTGACAATCGCAAACAGAACTGACCGATCATTCTCGCCCGATTCAGTGCGAACAACTGTTCGCCCGCTTTCTCCACTGTATGTGACCACTTATCCCTCCTTTCCCTTTTCTTCTCCCATATTATTCTCTCACACACTTACTGTCAAGTGATATAACGCCTAATAGCACGCGGCTATTTAACTGTCCAACTGTCATATCGCTTGATCTTGAGTTATACACTTTATATGTAACCGAACAGTCAGCGCGCCTCAGACCTTGAGCCCTACTCCATATTTGGATCGAATCAGCTATTGTGTCCTCCACGAATAGGCCGCTGGAGATAAAACGTCTCTCGAGATTACATAGCCCGGACGTCGACAACCTCTTATTTGATGGCATAAAGAGTCCCTCGGGAAGACAACACGCGACAATTCGAGGCGCGAAATTCATTTGCCTCCGGACGCTCTTAGCGAATCGACACAAGATCGCTACATTTGCGAGACGCAGAGTCGCAGCGTTGTCGCGCAACCGTCTAATCAAAACCGACAGGCTAATGCGATTCGACCGGCTGACGTGTTCGAGCCAACTTAGTTCCAGAAACAGCGGATCTTTTCCGCGACAGGCCGCAAATACCGCGACATCGGGAAGCAGAACGAGAGCAGCCGCACGATCACATGCACTTTCAATTTCCGTTGACGTTAAGGTCCTTGAAGCTTCTGGCACAACTTTCGACAACACAACATGGGCAAGCTCGTGGACCAAGGTAAAGCGGCCTCTGACGGACTCATCGAACGAGACCAACTCGTACGCTTTTTCACTTCCGAAATAGTCCTGGCCATTGTACGGTCGACTCAACCCTCGCATGCCCATCCTTCGCCACGCCTGATCCTCGGCGCTGGAAACCTGGGGATGGTCATCAAAATAGGCATTCCATCGGGCTGCGACTTGCCGAAGGTTTATCCGAGTAGGATATGTCATGTATTCCTTTGGCAGGCCATCTAGAATAGAATCGGCCACTCTTCTAGCTACGTCGTCAACCGCACGTCGCGTTGGAATTGCAGTCACGAGCATTCTCCGTCGCCAACAATGGCCTTTAGTGTCTCAACCATGGCCAGACTATCCGTTGCTTCGCAGCCATACTATTAGGTCCCGGCTTCTGGACAAGTTGACTATCAAGCAACGTCTGTTCAAATGGTCCGACGTCTGCTTTGAACGCATCAAACTCAAAGTGTTTCGGGCCGTTAGTATCACTTGCCAAAAGGAGCCGTTTTGTAAGCTCCACTGCTGGCGGCAAAGCATCAACAGTGCGGACAGTATCCAACAAATTCGTTATGGAACTGACCTTCGATACTATCTGGTCACGCTCCAAAAACTCCACTGCCCATTGTGGTGTTTCCGAAGGATAAGTAAAACTGTTTATCAGCCCCTCGTGATCCCAGGCCATTGACCGATTGCCAAACCAATTTAGAGGAAATAACAAGGACGTTGGGTGTCGACTGTCGTGCTGCTGGCCGAGACCTGTAACCCAAGCAATTTCCAAATCAACCGGAGGCTTTAGAGACAGAAAGCGGCCTACTGTCTTTGGGAAGGCAGGGCCCCTCACAAAAACCGCGCGGACGTCCGGCACCTTATCCAGCGCATGAGTGAACGCGACGGTGAGCGCGTCACCAAGCGCCCGTTCAATCAGCTCTGATTGTGCCGCCAGGAAGGACTGCTTAATACCACCGATAATACCCTTAACTTCGGACGTGCCGAAAGACTCTTCGAGGTACTTATTGGGGTCTGGAAGCGCACAACGCCAGACATACGTACGCAATGGAGAATAGCCTGTTTGACCACTCAATCCGGAAGCTACAGAGACAGAAACAACGCGCTCCGTTCTCGCGGTGCTCAAATCAATGTCGTAATATAGAACAGCCTGTAACTCCTCTAACATACAGTGGCCTCCCGTATCGGAATGTCGCGCTGCTTTAACTGCGACAGCAATCTATCGAAAA
>CAYUZM010000149.1:0-9663 GCA_964449665.1 uncultured Solibacteraceae bacterium | reverse complement strand
TGGCCGCCAGCGGGGCCGATTTCAACAGCCGCATGACGAAGAAAATTGCCTTCGGCATGACGGGATTGAACACGATGGGCGCGACGGCTTTCCTGCTTGCGGCCAAGACGGGCGATGCGGAATTGATGCGTCTGCTTGCCTCTTTGGGGGCCGACACGAAAATTCCCAACGCCGATGGGGCGACGCCGCTCATTGCCGCCGCCGGGTTGGGGACGCGGTCACCAGGAGAAGACGCGGGCACGGAGAGCGAAGTGATGGAAGCCGTGCAGGTGGCGCTGGAGCTGGGCAACGACATCAACGCCGTGGACAAGAACGGCGAGACGGCGATGCATGGGGCAGCGTATAAGAACCTGCCGGGCGTGGTGGAGTTGCTGGCCGCGCGCGGGGCCGATCCGGCGGTATGGAATCAGAAGAACAAGTTTGGTTGGACGCCGCTGCGCATCGCCGAAGGGTACCGCTTCGGCAACTACAAGCCGTCGGCGGTGACCATCGCGGCGTTTCATCGCGTGATGACGAAGGCGGGAATTCCGATTCCACTGCAGAGCGACGGGGGCGAGAACATCTCGCCGTACGCGAAGCCGGCCACGCCGCCGGTGACGCCTCCCCAGCAGTGATAGGATCGCGTCCATGACGCGATTGTTTCTGCCCACACTGATGGTTTCGACGGCGCTCTTCCCTGCCCTGGCACAGAAGAAGGTTCACGAGACGGCCAAACCCACGACACCGCACGACGACTCGAAGCCAAACAGCGCTGCTGTGCCGGAAGCCTATGCGATTTCGGGACAATTCGAACGCATTGTTGTGTTGCGGTTCAAGTATGAATCGGACTTGCTGGCGGGCATGGAGCGGCTGGTGAAGCAGCAGAACATTAAGAACGCGGTGATTTTATCGGGCGTGGGTTCGGTGCGGAACTATAGCATTCATTCGGTGAGCAACCGGACGTTTCCTTCGAAGAACAAGTTCATTGAGGACCCGACTTCGCCCGCGGATATTATAAGCGTGAATGGGTATGTGATTGAGGGGCGGATTCATGCTCATATGACCCTGACGACGGGCGAGCAGGCGTTTGGCGGGCATATTGAGCCGGGCAATAGCGTGTTCACGTTTGCGATTGTGACGATGGGGGTGTTGGGGAATAACGTCAGCCTGGAGAAGGTGGACGATAAGACGTACCGATAGCCGCGGGCCGTAGCGCTCGCTGACGCGCGCGCCTCGGAATGAGGGCGCAGCGGTCAGTTGCGGGCTAGTTGGCGGACGCGGTCGAGGACTTTGTTGGGCACGGCCACGTTGTTCTCGCGTCCGGTTCCCAGGCGCACGTCGGGTTTGTTGTCGCCATGGAAGTCGGTGCCTCCGGTGACGGCCAGGCCGTACTTGCGGGCGACCAGTTGATAGCGTTCCTGTTCGCGCGGGCCGTGGTCGGAGTGGTAGGCTTCGACGGCGAGAAGTCCCATTTTGCCCATCTGGCGGAGGAGATCTTCTTCCTGCTGGGGGGTGCGGCGGCCGAGGCGGACGGGGTGGGCGATGGAGGGGACGCCGCCGCCGTCGAGGATACGGCGAATCCCTTCGCCGAGTGTCGGTTCTTCGCGTTCGACGAAGGCTTCGGCGGATTCGTCGAGGTATTTATCAAAGGCTTCCTGGAGGGTAGAGACGTAGCCCTTTTCCATAAGCACGCGGGCGAAGTGGGGGCGGCCGGTCATGGAGCGGCCCACGGCCATCACCTCTTCCAGCGTGATGGCGATTTCGAGTTCCTGCAGCCGGACGGCGAGGCGGCGGTTGCGGTCGCGGCGCGAATCCTGCAGCGAATGGATCCACTCGACCAGTTCTTCCGACGGCGGCTTGATGGGGAAGTACCCGAGCAGGTGAACGCTCTTGCCGCGCGGGCGGCCGGGAACGGCCATCTTGGTGGAAAGTTCGATGCCACAGATGAGTTCGAGCCCGACTTCAGAGGCGAAGGGGCGGGCTTCTTCATAGCCGGCGAAGGTGTCGTGGTCCGTGATGGCGAGCGCGTCGAGTTGCGCCGCCTTGGCTGCCCTCACAAGCTCCTCGGGGGAATAAGTGCCGTCGGATGCAGTTGTGTGGGTATGGAGATCGATCAAGTGTGGGGCTCCGGTGGAAAACCTTCAGTTTAGCGGATGCGCGGCGTTGGCGGGCGGCGCTGATGCGGCAAGTGGGCGGGTAGTTGGTGCGGCGTGTGGGCGCGGGCGTTCGCGCGCCGGTAGGGCGGGACCGCTGCATCGGCTACCGCCGCGTGCTTGGTACGCGGTGTCGGGATTTCGACGCGCTTCGATCCAGAAACAATGGCGGTACGGGTATGTACCAACAGCTCACTTCGCGGCAAACTGCGCTTTGCTGTTCTCCGTAACGGTCCACATGTAGATCGTGCGCCAATCGACCGAGATCTTCTTGTCCGGTTGCCATTCGCCCATGTCGAATTGATGGGACACGATTCGCGAACCCACTTTCAAATCCTTGAGCAGTTTCGGGCGCAGCTTCAGGTTCACGTCCGGGAGGAGGTAGAGGGTCACGATATCGGCGTCGCGGAAATCAGCGTCAAACAGGTTGCCGAGGATGAACCTGGACTTGCCGGCGACACCAGCCTTTTTGGCGTTCTCGTTGGCCTCTTTGATGCGCTCCGGATCGATATCGTATCCTGTCGCGCGCGCCACCCCGAACTTCTCCAAGGCCATGACGACGATGCGCCCGTCGCCGCAGCCGAGGTCATAGTGGATTTCGCCGGGACGGACGTTTCCCAGCTTGAGCATGGCCTCGACAACTTCGGTAGGTGTCGGGACATAGGGAACGTCTTTCTGAACTTCTTGCTGCTGCGCGCCCACAGGAGCGGCGGCGAGGAGAACCAAGATGAGGGCGACGCAGATCCGTGCCCCGCGGAAGGAATCGGATGGGAGAATCGGCCTAGTCATTCTCATGCGCGCGAGTGTAGCACGACGGGCCCGCCCAGAATGCGACGCTGGGGTCACGACGCTAGGGTCAAGCCGCGTACAAGAACTCTTCGTGGGCGATTTCGCCGTCCACCACCGTGTACACCGCGACTTCGGTGAACTGGACCCGCTCGCCCGAGGCTTTTCTCGTCCATTCGAAGGAGTAACAAACGGCGAACTTCTCTGGGCTGACAAATGGTCCGGTTACGGAGGCGCTGTGGACGTCGTTGTCTTGGAACCATGCAACGTTCTTGACGAGGATAGCGTCCTTGCCGCGCATTTCGCGCCCCAACCCTTGGTAGTCCACGGCCTCGACGCTCACGATACCGCCGGCGTACAGCTTGTTGACCGCGTCGAGAAACTTGCCCTCGCGGACGAGCGTGACAAGCTGTGTAGCGACTTCGGCGGTGGTCATCGCAATAGCGTAGCAGAGAGCCGCAAGGCGGGATCGTCTGACCGCTAGCGCCGTTGGCGCCTCTAGCGACTCTCGCGCGGCCTCTACCGCCGCGGCGTTAATACTTCTTCGAGCAGCACGTCGAGTTCGCGTTTCATCTGACCGTTGGGCGTAACATGCAGTCCGCACTCTTTGCCGCCGTCAAGTTCCCACCACCAGCGGCCGGCGCGTTCGGATTCGCCCGCGTTGACGGGGCGCGTGCAGGGGGCGCAACCGATGGACGGGTAGCCGCGCGATTCGAGGGGATGGCGCGGGACCTCGTTGCGCGAAAGGTAGGCTTCCACTTCGGCGGCGGTCCAATCGGCGATGGGCGCGAGCTTCCATTTGCCGTCGATTTGCGTTGCCTTCGCGGTGGCGGCGCGCTCATCGGATTGTTCGCGGCGGAGGCCGACGGCAAAGGCGTCGAACTCTTCGAGCTTGCGTTCCATCGGGCGGACTTTGCGGACCTGGCAGCAGAGCTTGCGGTGGGCAGCGCTTTGGCGGAAGAGGTCGGGGCCGAACTGGGCGGTCATGGCTTCCAGCTCTTCGGCGGCGGGGTAGACGAGTTCGATGCGGGCACCGTATTTGGCGCGGATGGCTTCCATCACCTCGTAGGTTTCCTGGGGCAAGCGGCCGGTATCGAGAGTGAAGATACGCGTGGCGGGGTTCATGCGCAGGGCCATGTCGACGATAACGAGGCCTTCGCGCTGGAAGCTGGTGGAGATGGCGAAGCGGGCGCCGAAGCGTGAGAGGGCCCAGCGGAGGAGATCGGGCGCGGGGAGGCGTTCGAGGTCGGCGGCGGTGGTTTCGATGGGAATGGTCCCCATGTCCATCAGTTTAGTAGAAATTGGGGTGTGGGAGGATCGCCGGGGACTCGGGGCGTTTGGATTCCGTCACGCAATGCCGGGCGTTAAGACTCTTCCCCTCTCTTGACCAGAGCCTCCACAATCGTCCGCGAGAGCCACTCCTGGTAGCGGGTTGGCGCCCAGCCACCGTCCTGCACCAGCATTCGGTAGACGTCTCTACTGGTGTACATCCACAAGATCCGGCGTGCCTGCTCAATTTTTAGATCGTCCCTCACCTTGCCTGCCCGAAAAAGCAGTTTTACGCGACGCTCTTGCATCTCATAGCGCTTTTGCTCGAACTCCTGCTCCATCTGGCGCAGGGCCGGGGAAAAGCCGGAAGCGTGACGAAGCAGACCCAAGTCGTTGCTCTCACTTTCATAGATCGCCCTGGCGACTTCCGCAGTCCGTGCAATAAGCGCGACGGGGTCTCGGACACCATCGAGTTGTCTCTGCGCCTCTTGGAATTGGCTGCCGAAGAGAGACTGCTCCATCAAAGCGCGGAGGATGCCATCTTTCGATTTGTAGATCGCGTAGATGGTCGACGCAGCCACTTTCGCGTTCTTGCCTATCTCGGCTATGGTGACCTTGTCGATTCCCCGCCGGCCGAACAGCGACCGTGCGGCGGCCAGGATACGTTGACGAGTTTCATCGGCCGATTGCGCGCGGGCCTCCAAGCTATAGCGGCGCTTCTTAGAGCTTGACATATTGAATATAGTTTACTACATTCAATTTTGAAATTCGGTCTGGGCGCGCCCGCGCCAACGATTCGCGGCGCGTTTGAGCCGTTAAGGGAATCTGATATGAACATGTTCGTGAACGGTTGGCAAACACCCGCCGCCCAACTCGCCATAGCCGCAACGGCGCTCTCGGCGGTCTCACTCCTTTTGCTTCATCTGTTGAGCCCGGAATTCGCGCCATCCTGGCGGATGGTAAGCGAGTACGCCAATGGGCGGTATTCCTGGCTTCTCACAATGGTGTTCAGCGGCTGGGCGATTAGCTCCATTGCGCTGGCGGCGGCGCTGTGGCCTTTGCGGGCCGGCACGCTTGGAAAGGCCGGCCTCCTTTTCCTGACGCTGGCCGGTGTTGGTCAGGCTATGGGGGCACTGTTCGACCTGAACCACCCACTTCATGGGCCGGCAGCCATGATCGGCATACCGTCCCTATGTATCGCGGCCGTGCTGTTGACACGTTCGCTCGCGCACTCCGGACTGAATGCGCCTCCGCTATGGACCGCTCACCTTCCTTGGATTAGCTTCGCGTTGATGCTCGGAGCCTTGGGCCTCTTCATTTCGAATCTGAACGCAGCCGGGGTAGACATGTCCGGCCAGACAACTCCCCTGGCAGTGCTTCCAGACGGTGTAGTTGGTTACGTTGGCTGGGCAAATCGACTACTCTTCCTAACCTCTTATCTTTGGACAGCATTCGCGTCTTATTCGGTATTGAGGTCGCGCACGTGATTCTGTCCGGCGGACCAGAAGACTTCCCGCAACGGCTGCTTCGGCAAATAAGCGGCCGCGAGGCAAAATCGTTTCGGCGATCTGTCGAATTCCGGCTCGGCCGTTCGACTATCTGCTGAAGGACAGGCAAGCGGCCTGCCGCAGAACATTCAGGGTAGAAGGAGAACTCATGCCGCAGTATTTGGTTGCGATTCACCACCCGGACGACTACGACCCGTCCGTGGAGGACGAAGCGATGACGCGCGATATCGACGTGCTCAACGACGAGATGGTGGCCGCGGGGATCAGGATTTTCGTTGGCGGCCTCACCGTCGCCGGAAAAGCGAGGTCGCTACGGCGGCAGCCCGGCGGCAAGGTGCTCGTCACCGACGGCCCGTACCTGGAGACCAAGGAGCATATAGGCGGCTTTTGGGTGATCGAGTCCGCTGACCTGGAGGAAGCGTTGGAATGGGGGCGCAAGGCTGCCGTCGCCTGCCGGGCGCCGGTGGAAGTACGCGCGTTTAACTGACAGCGGCCCGGCATTGTTACTCAGTCTCAAAGGAGTCTCACATATGAAATTCGCATCCGCATTGGCGATCGCAATCGCCTTGGCCGGTCTCGGCTCAGCGACCTATGTCGCCGCTGAAGTCCAGGAGAGTGCGGCCATACCGTATCCTTCCGAATACCGCACGTGGGTGATGGTGAAAAGCTATCTGATCACACCGGAGAGCAAGTTGTTCAAAGCGAGAGGGGGCTTTCACCACTTCTATGCAAACGACAAAGCACTGGAGGGCTATCGCACTGGGAAGTTTCCCGAAGGCTCGGTCATCGTCGACGAAGGCGTCCATGCCAAGGATGATGGCGGCACCACCATCGAGGCGGCATTGAGAAGCGTCGAAGTCATGCACAAGGACACGCGATATCAGGCGACCGGCAGCTGGGGTTACGAACGGTTCGAGGGCGACAGTACGACAGGGAGCGGCGGCAAGGTCCAAGCTGCCTGCTTCGCCTGTCACGCAAAGGCCCAAACACGCGACTACGTCTTTAGTTCATCACGAGTCACCACCGGCGCCAAGAAACAATAGTTTCGTCCTCCGTAGCGATTGCCCGAAGCGTTACGATTGCCCGGCATTAAGGGCGAGCATTCTTACTGGCCGCGCTCGCGTTTTTGGTGACCATCTCAAGTTGGGTTGATAGCAGCCAGGGCCGCGTAGTATTGCAAAGCGTAAAGTTGGGTCAGCGGAGAGAGAATTCGATGGCGTGAAGTCCAGATAGTCACAAGCTGCTTTGGTTGGCGTAGTTCGGTACATTGGACGGAATGCCAACAGCCCCGTTAATTCATCAGGCGGTACGGCATCCTTGGCCCATCTTTGCGGCTGCCCTGACTCTTGCGGTGGTGGGTTTCTGGCCAAGCTTCTTCGCGAAATTGGCGGACACACCACTGCCGCATCACGTGCACGGATGGTCGGCGACAGCTTGGATGGTCCTCCCCTTGCTCCAGTACGCTCTGATAAGGAGCGGTAGGCGCGGCCTGCACCGCCTTGTGGGCTCAGCATCCATTGTGCTTGCGGCCATCGTGGCAGCAAGCGGTGTCTATGTGGTCCGGATGATGGCCTATAAGAACATTGCCAGCTTCCGGCTGGCGAGTGTGAAATTCGTCTGGCTCGACCTAACGGGGATCGCCCTGTACTGTGTATATGTGGCCGTTGCCATTTGGGCCGCGCGCAAGCGAGACATCCGGCTGCACGTCACCGCTCTTGCGGCGAGCGCGTTCATTCCACTGGAAGCGGCTCTCGAGAGAGTGTTCGTAAACCTATTGCCCTCGCTTGCGCCCGATTTCGATGCGGCCCTCTATGCGTCGCTGATTTTTCTGGAGGTCACGTGCGCGGCCATCGTCTGGTTGGAGTGGCGTTCGGGCCGCGTTCGTTGGCCCATACCGGCACTGCTCGGCTACTATCTCGTGATGCACGTGACTCTGTCGCCGCTTGCTAGCAGCGAAGGCTTCCAGAGTTTCAGCAATTGGTTTGGAATCGTCGGGCGTCCCGGCAGCTGAGCGCGAAGCTTGCGGTTGGAACGGTTGCGGGGGTGATTGATCGCAAGATAGTCCCCATAGGCAGCGCATCCTGAGGACTCGCCCGCGGCGGAGGGTGGCTTCAGGATGCGACCGGAGGTTCGAGGCTGCGCCAGAGGTACCAACTCGCGACGGAGCGCCAGGGGGCCCAGGGGGTGGCGATGCGCTCCATTTCCGCGGGCTTGGGCATTTCGGGGAGGCCGTAGAGTTTTTGGACGGCGGCGCGGACGCCGTAGTCGCCGACGGGCAGGATGTTGGGCCGGCGGAGGGAGAACATGAGGAACATGTGGGCGGTCCAGACGCCGACGCCTTTCACCTGGGTGAGTTGAGCGATGACCTCGTCGTCGGAGAGATCGGGGAGGCGGCGGAAGTTGAGGCGTTTGGCGGCGGTGTGGGCGGCGAGGTCGAGCATGTAGGAGGCCTTCTGCGACGAGATGCCGTTGGCGCGGAGGCCTTCGACATCGAGGCGCAGGATGGACTTGGGGGTGACGCCGGAGCGTCCGCAGGCGGCCTGGAATCGGGCGTGAATGCTGGCGGCGGCCTTGCCGTTCAACTGCTGGTAGACGATGCAGCGGGCGAGTTCGGGGAAACTGGGCTCGGCGAAGGTCATGCGGCAGGGCCCGACGCGTTCGATGACGGCGGCGAGGCGGGGGTCGCCCTTGCTCAGGTGGGCGGCGGCTTTACGTAAAGTTTGCGGGCTCATGGAAACACAACCTTCGCGGGGCGCATCTCAGCTATTGTAATGAGCATGACGTGGAATCGACGGCAGGCCCTCGGTTTGTTGACTGGAGCGGCGGCGGCGCTTGCGCGCGCGCAGGAGGCCGACCAGACGATCAAGGTGGACGTTGAGCTGGTGAACCTGCTGTGTTCGGTACGGGAGAAAAAGGGCGGCTATGTCCGCAACCTGACCAAGGACGATTTCACGGTGATGGAGGATGGCAAGAAGCAGGAGATCCGCTACTTCGCGCAGGAGACGAACCTGCCGCTGACGATGGGGCTGCTGGTGGACACCAGCGGAAGCCAGGCGAACCTGATCGACGTGGAGCGGCGCGCGGCGAGCGCGTTTTTCCGCAGCATGCTGCAGGAGAAGGACATGGCGTTTCTGATTCAGTTTGGGACGGAGGCGGAACTGCTGCAGGACCTGACGGGCTCGGCGCGGCTGCTCGAAAAAGGACTGGGCGAGTTGAGATTGAGCGCGAATCCCGGCGCGGCGCAACAGGGCACGATTCCCAGCCGCGGCCGGCCGAAGGGCACGATCATGTACGACGCCGTGCAACTGGCCGCAACCGAGAAGTTGAAGGGCGAGGTGGGGCGGAAGGCGATCATTCTGATCACGGACGGCATGGATTTCGGCAGCCACTACTCGCGCGAAGATGCGATTGCGGCGGCGCACCGTTCGGACGCGATCATCTATGGCATTTATTACGCCGATCAGTCGGCGTACGGATATGGAGGCTTCAGCATGGGCGGAGCTTCGGACGGCGACTTAAAGAAGATGGCCGAGGAGACCGGCGGGCGCGTGTTTCATGTGGACCGCAAGAACTCGCTCGACGATGTTTTCAAAGAGCTGCAGGAAGAGATGCGGAGCCAGTATTCGCTGGGGTATTCGTCGAGCAATGGGAACCGCGACGGCGGGTTCCGGAAGATTGAGATTCGGACGGGGAACAAAGACCAGCGCGTGCAGGCGCGTAAGGGTTACTTCGCGGCCAAGGGGTGAGGCTCGTGGTCAGGCGCCGGCAGGCAGATATTGGGCGCGCTGCTGCATGTACAGCTTGAGCGCTTCTTCGAGCGTGGGCATGGGCTTCACTCCCAGCTCGGCTAGACGCCGATTGGCGAGCGCCGAGGAGTTGGGGCGGCGAGCGGCGGTGCGGTGTTCGGGTTCGTTGGTTGGCTGTAGTTCCGGCGTGCGTCCGTCGGGCGCGAAGGTCATCTTGGCCAA
>CAYUZM010000148.1:0-9751 GCA_964449665.1 uncultured Solibacteraceae bacterium | reverse complement strand
TCATCCGCGACATCGTTGCTTAGTTACACATCCACCGCAACCTCAAACCCGCCATAGGCCATGCGCTTCACGTTGAACGGCGCGTTCCCCGGCTGGCACATCGCCGCCATTCTTGGATCGGCCATTACCTTCTTGTTCACGCGATCGCGATGCGCGCGCGACTTATAGACGATCCAGGCGAACATCACCACCTCATCCGCCTTGGCCTTGGCGAGCTTGGTGAACGAGACCATCCCTTTCTGCTCGAGGTCCTCTCCCACGCACTCGCGATACTCAAGCGCGCCATACTCTTTCCAGACCTTGCCCGCCTTCTTCGAGATCGCCTTATAGGCTTCCAGGTTCTTCTTCGGTACGGGAATGACAAAACCGTCAATGTATTTCATCTGGCCATTGTAAGGTAGTCAATATGCGTTTGACGGTGAACTTACTGCTCATGGTGTTCGTGTGCCTGCCCCTCGCTGCGGCGGTTACGTTTCACAAAGACGTCGTTCCCATCCTGCAGTCCCGCTGTCAGTCGTGCCATCGCCCCGGCGAGGCCGCGCCCATGTCGTTCCTCGCCTACCAATCCACGCGCCCGTGGGCAAAGGCGATCCGGCAAGCCGTGCTCCAGCGCCGCATGCCGCCGTGGTCCGCTGAGCCCGGTATCGCCCACTTGCGCAACGATCCCACGCTCACCAAACAGCAGCTCGAAACACTCGTCGCCTGGGCCGATTCGGGCGCCGCGGAAGGCGACTCCAAAGATGCTCCGCCGCCGCGCGAGTTCATCGAAGGGTGGAACCTCGGCCAGCCCGATGCCGTCTTCGAAATGCCCGTCGACTACGAAGTGCCCGCTACCGGCGCGATCGACTACACCTTTGTGATTCTTCCGACGAACCTCAAGGAAGACCGTTGGGTGCAAGCCTCCGAAGCGCGCCCCGGCAATCGCGCCGTGGGTCATCACGCCGTCGCCTGGGTCCGCCCGCCCGAATCCAAATGGCTGGGCGATTATCCTGTTGGCTGGCCCTTCGTCGCCAAGCCCCGCCCTGGAACGGCGAAGGGAACCAGCGACGGGGACCGCACGCTCGAAGGCTCCATCCACGACGAGCGCATCGCCAACTACGCACCCGGCCGCACCGCATGGATCTTCCCGCCCGGCCAGGCCATGCTGCTGAAGGCCGGCAGCGATATCGTCTTCCAGATTCACTACACCACCAACGGCAAGCCGGCTCGCGACCGCAGCCGCATCGGTTTCGTCTTCGCCAAGGAACCGCCCGCCAAACGTGTCTTCAACTTCGGGCTCGGCAACGCTGGATTCGTAATCCCGCCCGGCGCCCCGGCTCACCGCGTGGAGGGCAAGGAGACTCTGCTCCAGGACATCGAGCTGCTCTCCTTTAACCCCCACATGCATCTGCGCGGCAAGGCGATGGAATACCGCGCCGTCTACCCATCGGGGCAAACAGAGGTGCTCATGCGCGTGCCGCGCTACGACTTCCGCTGGCAGCACAGCTACGAACTCGCCTCTCCCAAGCGCCTGCCGAAAGGCACGCGCCTGGAAGTGACTGCCACCTACGACAACTCGCCCAACAATCCCGACAACCCCGATCCCAAGGCCGAAGTGCGCTGGGGCGACCAGAGCTGGGAAGAGATGATGGTCGGCTTCGTCAACATGGCGATCCCGCGCGACCTCGACCTCGCTAAACTGGTGGCCCCTCGCCCGCCCGGCGAATCCGGCGGCGTGCGATAGTGCGCGCCGCTCACTTCTCCGGCAACTTGTAGTCCGCCACCGGGCGCACTTCGATGGTCACGCGCGCATCCCACTCCGAACCGGAGAAGAAGCCGCCCGCAATCTCGATGGCCTCCTTCTGGTCCTTCGCGTCGATCAGCGTGTAGCCGCCGATCTGTTCGCGCAACTCCACGAACGGCCCGTCCGTCACCAATCGCTTCCCGTTGCGAAACTGCACGGTGGTGGCCTTCGAGGTCGGCTCCAGGGGCGCGCCGTCCAACACCTTGCCGCTCTTCACCAGCCACTCCACATGTGGCCCGCAGGCGTCCATCTCCTTCTTCTGCTGTTCGGGCGTCATCGCCATCCAGTCGTTCTCGCTCAAGTAAGTCAACAGTAGGTATTTCATGATCGTCTCTTCCTTTTATTGCGCAATCGCCGCCAGCGGCCTTACTTCAATCGAGGTCACCGCCGTGCTCTGCATCCGCTTGGCTACGTCGAGCGCCTCGTCCAGATTCTTCACATCGATCAGACAGTAGCCGCCAAGCTGCTCCCGTGTCTCGGCGAACGGGCCGTCGGTGAGCACCTTTTTGCCATCCTTCTCTCGAACGGTCGTCGCGGTGGCGACAGACTCCAGCGGCGCGCCGCCCAGAAACTGTCCGGCCGACGTCAACTCCCTGCAGATCCGGTCGCCCCGCTCCATCGCGGCGTCTTTCTCCGCCGGACTGAGGTTCTCCCACGACAGCTCATCCAGATAAATCAACAGCATGTACTTCATGTTTCATTGCCTCCACCTCGGAATCGAACGGCATGCGGCGAAATCGACACCTCGCGCGCCAAAATCGACACCTCGCCCGAACTTTTTTATCATCGGGCATGGCCGATGCCTCCCCACGCTGACTCCAACGCCGCTATTGACGCCCTCTACCGCGCCGAATGGGGCCGCGTTGTGGCGGCGCTCATCCGCATCACGGGCGACTTTGACCAGGCCGAAGAGGCGGCCCAGGAAGCCTTCGCCGCCGCTCTCGCCCAGTGGCCCGCCGGCGGCGTTCCCCAGCATCCCCGCGCCTGGATCATCCAGACCGCGCGAAACAAAGCCATTGACCGCATCCGCCGCCGGGGCCGCTTCGAACAGCCGCTCGATCCCTCTACTGACCCCGCCGCCCCCACCACGCCCGCAAACGACCCTGGCGAGATCCCCGACGACCGCCTGCGCCTGATCTTTACCTGTTGCCATCCCGCCCTCGCGCTTGAAGCCCAGGTGGCCCTCACGCTCCGCACGCTATGCGGACTCGATACCGGCGAGATCGCCCGCGCCTTCTTGGTGCCTCCCGCCACCATGGCCCAGCGACTCGTCCGCGCGAAACGCAAGATCCGCGAGGCTCGCATTCCCTACGAGGAACCACATCCCGCCGATCTCCCCGAACGTCTCGATGCCGTCCTCGCGGTCCTCTATCTCGTCTTCAACGAAGGCTATGCCGCCACGCGCGGCGAGCCGCTGGTTCGCGCCGGTCTCTGCGCCGAAGCAATCCGCCTGGCGCGCCTGGTGCGTGCGCTCCTCGGCGCACAGCCTCCGCAAGAGGCCACCGCGCTGCTCGCCCTCATGCTGTTGCACGACTCCCGCCGCGAGTCTCGTCTCGACGCCGCCGGCGACCTGGTTCTGCTGGAAGACCAGGATCGCTCCTTGTGGAACCATGCCCAGATTGACGAAGCGTTGCCTCTGGTCGAGGAATCCATCCGTGGTGTCCCCGGTCCCTACGCGCTGCAGGCCGCCATCGCCGCGTTGCATTGCGAAGCCCCAAGCGCGGCCGAAACCGACTGGCCGCAGATTCTGCTCCTCTACAATCGCCTTGATCGTATCCAGCCTTCGCCCGTTGTTTCTCTGAATCGCGCCGCGGCCCTCGCCATGGTCGAAGGCCCTCGTGCGGGACTGGCGTTGATGGATGCGCTCGCCGCCACGGGAGAGCTCGACGCCTATCATCTTCTGCACGCCGCACGCGCCGACCTGCAACGCCGGTTGGGTCGGCATGAGCTTGCCACCGTCAGCTACGAGCGGGCGCTGTCGCTGGCGGGCAACGAAAGCGAGCGGCGGTTTCTCGCGCGTCGCATCGCTCTCGCACGGGCGTCCGAATCCTGACGCTTTCATCCGCAAAGAAATCTTAATCCACCCCCTTGCGCCGGTCTGTCCTGCCGCATACAATGGCTCCACTTAGGCTAAGTTGAGTTAATGCTTCAGGCGATTTAATTCGGGCAGTTCGCCATGGTGATGCAGGGCGGACTGTTGAGGGGAATACATGATAGGTCACGACGCGGGACTCCGGCCCGCGCAAAAGTTTTCGTACGGGTTAACCGTTTTTTTCCCTGCATTTAACGATGCCCCGTCGCTACCGACGTTGATTGCAAAGACGTTCGACGTCCTGCGCAAACATGCTTCCGACTTCGAGGTCGTGGTGGTCAACGATGGTAGCAGCGACAATACCGCCGAGGTGCTGGAGTCGCTTCGCGCCCAATATCATCCCAACCTCCGTGTGGTCACGCACGAGGTCAACCGGGGCTACGGCGGCGCGCTTCGCTCCGGATTCGCCGCCGCCACGCGCGATTTTGTCTTCTATACCGACGGGGACGGCCAGTACGATGTCTCCGAACTGCCGAACCTGATGGCGCTGGTGCAGGACGGGGTCGGCCTGGTGAATGGCTTCAAACTGGAACGCAACGATCCGTGGCACCGCGTGTGGATTGGCAAGACCTACAACCGTTTTGCGCGTTTCCTGTTCGGGGTCAAGCTCTCCGACATCGACTGTGACTTCCGCCTCATTCGCCGCAAAGTGATGGACGACATCGAACTCGTGTCCACCTCGGGCACCATCTGCGTCGAACTTGTCCGTAAAATCGAGATGAGCCCCTACGCCGTGCGCGAAACCGGTGTTCATCACCTGCCGCGCTTACATGGCCGCTCCCAATTCTTTCGGGTGAAGAGCCTGTTCACCACGCTTTTTCAACTGGTGCGCCTGTATGTGCAAGTGGTCCTGTTGGGCCACTGGCGCAGCGTTCGGAAACGCGAGGCGCCGCCAGCACATACTGTTCCCGATTGTTGATGTAGAAGCTCTTGAGCAGGTGGGCGGGGAATAGGCCGCCCGCTCCTGAGTCTTCCGTCGCAACGGCACCCGCGGTCAAACCGCGCCAGATCAGCCCACCCACCGCCACGGACTCCACGCGAATCACGCGTGCCGTGCCCTGTTGCTGTGCCGTGCGCAGCAACCCCGGTGCGGCCGCGTTTGCCGGATCTCGCCAGCCGAACAGAATCAAGTGGGAAGCGCCCGAATCAAGCACCAGCGTGCTTCTGGTACCCCCATGGGCTCGGAGGTCGGACTGGGGGGCGGCCCGGAATTCGGTCCGGAAGCGAACTTCCACGGCGGGACGCCCCTCCACCAACACGAAGTTCAGCCGCTCTCCCGCCAGGCAGCCGTGAAGCACGCCGTCGGGGTCCCAGCGTACCCGCTTCTTCGCAAAGTCTACCCAGTAGTTCGTGCGCGCCAGAAAGGACTGGCCGATCACCCCGTCCAACTTGCCTGCCCCCGGAATCGGGGGCGGCTCCGTAATCAGCACCTCCAACTCTTGAATCGTCATCCCGCCGCTGGCAATTTGCCCGGCGCTGGCCACCGAAGCGATCGAGCTGCCCAACGTATTCCGCAGTTCGACGGCGAATTTTGGGAGAAGATTGGTTTCCGCCGCTACGCCCGGCCTCACCGAACTGCTCTGCGCCCCTGTGTCGAGCAGCATCCGGTACGGCCCCTTGCCGTTGACGAACACATCCTGCAAAATCGGATAGCTGCCACGAATTTCCAGTTGCGACGGCGAAATCGCCAAGCCCAGCGCGCACAATGCCAGTAACATGCCGCCAGCATGCCGCCGCCGCGCCATGATGATCGTGACGGAACCGTGAGTTTCCGCGTATAAAACATGAGGCTTCGATGATTCCGGCCACGGCGCCCTATTTCCGCTTCGATGACGTAATCGTCGACCCCGCCGCCTTCACTGTCACCAAAGCCGGGCGCAAACTCGAGCTTGAGCCGCGCGCTTTTCACGTTCTCCGTTATCTGTTGGAACACCCAGGCCGCCTCGTCACCAAGGACGAGCTGATGCAGGAGGTCTGGGGCGGATCGTTCGTCACCGATAACGCCCTCACCCGCGTCATCGCCCAACTGCGCCGCGAGCTCGGCGATAGCGCCAAGGCCGCCCGCTATATTGAGACGGTCCCGACCCAGGGCTATCGCTTCCTCGCCCCGGTGGAAACTCTCGAGGCGCTCGACGCCCCCGCCGTTGTTCCCGCCTCGATCCGTCCGGCGCGGAACCGGCGCACGCTCGCACTGGTGGCCGCGGCCGCCGCGCTGGCCGCCGCGGGAGCGCTTCTCAGCGGCCGCTTTCTGACGCCAACTGTCCCCACAGGGACGCAAAGCCGCCAATTCACCAGCCTCGCCGGGTTGCAGATCGGTGCGAGCTTTTCGCCGGACGGCAACATGCTCGCCTACGCCTCAGACAAGTCGGGCCGCTTTGAGATCTACACCCGTTCGACCACACCGGGCGGCCGCGAGATTGCACTCACCTCCGACGGCCAGCAGAATCTGATGCCGGCCTGGTCGCCCGACGGCAACTGGATCGCCTACCACTCGGCGTCTCTGAATGCCTTGCGCGTTGTTCCCGCTTCGGGAGGTACGCCCCGCACGGTTTCCGATTTCGGCCTTGAGCCCACGTGGTCGCCCAATTCGAAGCGCATCGTCTTTCGATCCGGCGTTTATCTTTCGCCTGTTGCCGCCGACTACGGTTCCTTGCGGCCTGCTCAACTCTATGCCGTCAGCCTCGACGGCGGCACGCCCGCGCCGCTCACGGGCGTGCTCCCCGGATATGCGGGCCAGGTGAGTCCCTACTGGCCGCCCGAAAGCGACTCGGTCTACTTCCTCACCGCCAGCATGTTCACCCGCAGCGCCTTGTGGCGGCTGCGTATGGACGGTGTATCGAAGCCCGAACTTGTGCGCGCCGGTGGCGACCAGTATTGGTACGCGGTGACCGGCGATGCGAGCGGAAAACAGCTCTACCTTGCCTCAACGAATGCGAACGCACAGTTCGCGATCGTGAGTCTCAGCCCCGGGACGGTCGGGGAGCCTCGCATGATTCTGCAAACCGGATTGCACATGCCGCGTGGCTTGGCCGTCTCCCCGAAAGGCCAACTCGCCTATACACTGGCGCAGCTCTCCAGCAATCTCTACAAACTGCCGCTCCACCCGAAAACGGGCGAGCCGGCCGGCCCCGTCCAGGAACTCACGCAGGAGACCGGCACGCGCGTCACGCTGCCCACGTTTTCCCCCAGCGGCGATCTGATCGCCTACAACGCGCGGCGCATGGGCGTCCAATCGGACATCTACGTGGTTCCGGCGGCGGGCGGCGAGCCGCAACAGGTCACCACCAACCCCGCGCCCGAAGTGATGCCAAACTGGCTGGCCGACGGCCGCACACTCGTCTTCACGCGCAAGGACGGCGAGCGGACACTGCTCGTCCGCGTCACGCTGGACGACGCCCGCACTCAGGAAATCAAGCCGCTCGATCACGGGCCGACGATGGCGCGCGTTTCGCCCGCCGGCGACCGGTTCCTCTTTCAGTCCTGGGCCGACGGGCACCTCGGCTTGTATATCTCCACCATGCAACGCGAGCCGCCGGTGCGGATCACGCCGCCGGGCAGTGACATCGGCTACGCCTCCTGGTCGCCCGACGGCTCCCGCATCGCCGCCGAACTATTTGAGAATGACACCACGCACCTCGTCGTGCTCGACACCAAAGGCGGGCCCATGCGGCGGCTCACCAACCTGCCCGGACAAACGTGGCCTCATAGCTGGGCCGCCGACAACGACCGCATCGCCGTCGCCGGCATGCGTGCCGGAATGTGGGGGCTCTACTCGATTTCAGCCTCCACCGGGAAACAGAAGACGCTACTCGAGCCCGGCCTTGCGCGCGGCTTCGTACGCTATCCTAGTTGGTCGCCGCGCGGCGACATGATCGTATTCGAACGCGCCGAATCGCGCGGCAACATTTTCCTTCTCGACCTGCCCTGACATGCCCATCCCCGCCGTGAACTTGAGACCGTGCCTGGAGGCGACGGAGCCGGTCTGGCGCGCGCGCCTGGATGAGTTATTCGCGCGCATGCACTTCATCCTCGGCGAGCAGGTGGCTGCCTTTGAGCGCGAATTCGCCGCCGCGCTCGGCGCCTCGCACTCGATCACGGTAGGCAATGGAACGGCGGCGATCGAACTCTGTCTGCGGGACGCGGGCATCACCAGACCGTCCCAGGAAGTGATCACCACCGCGCTCACCGCGCCCTTCACCGGAGTTGCCATCGCCACGCCCGGCTGCCGCGTTCGCTTTGCCGACGTCGATCCTGAAACGCTGCTGCTGGACCCCGTTGACGCGGGAAACCGCGCCACCAAACGCACCGCAGCTATCGTGCCGGTTCATCTCTACGGACAGCCGGCGCCGTTGGCATCGTTTCGCACGCTCGCCCGGACGCTCGGAGCCACGCTCATCCAGGACGCCTGCCAGGCCCACGGCGCCGCGCACAAGGGGAAGCCGCTCACGGCCTACGGTCCGTACGTCTCCTATAGCTTTTATCCGACCAAGAACCTCGGCTGCCTCGGCGACGGCGGCGCGATCACCACGAACTCGCGCGCCATTGCCAACCGCCTGCTTTCGCGCCGTGATGGCGGCAGACGAGGCGGCCAGATTGCCTATTTTCCGGGCATCAACTCACGGCTCGACGAGATGCAGGCCTGCTACCTCCGCGCGTTCCTACCGAAACTCGATGAGTGGAACAACATGCGCCGCCACATCGCGCGCCGCTACGAAGAGGGACTGCGCGCGTGTCCCGGCGTGACCCTGCTGCGCACAAGCGAGGAAAGCGTGCGCCACCTGTTCGTGATTCGCGCGCAACGCCGCGACCGCTTGCGGGCTTGGCTCGCCTCCCAAGGCATCGGCACCGGAATTCACTATCCCGCGCCGTTGCACCTGATGCCCGCGTTTTCCGGCGCGGGCCTCAAGCGCGGCAGCCTTCCCCATGCCGAGCGGGCCGTGAAGGAGATTCTCTCGCTCCCCATCTACCCCTATCTTGCGGATTCCGCCGTCGACGAAGTGATCGGACGCGTGCGCGAGTTCTACAAGCGGTAGGGGCGTCAGCGCGCGCAGACAGCGAGCGCCTCCGGAGCCGGCGCAGAGTCATCTTTTTGTCGCGAGTCTTTGATAGAGTGAGCGCCATGAACCGTCGTCAGTTCGCGCGCACTGTTGCGCTCGCGGCTCCAGGCCTTTGCTTTCGTGCGCAAGCTCAGGATTCGAACCCGTGGGGTGGGCCCATCGTTGACTGCCACCACCACATGCGCCGGACCGCCGAGGCCAACGTCGCGCACCTCGACGGATGTGGCGTCTCCAACGCGATGCTGCTTGCGCGCGAAAGCGCCGCCGCCGATATCGCCGCGCTGCAAACCGCGCATCCGGGCAGAGTTCTGGGCTGGTTCGCCAGCACCGACATCACGAAGCCGGAGGCCGAGGCGCTGTTGACCGCCGCCGTGAAGAAGGGCGCCATCGGATTCGGAGAACTCAAGTTTCACGTTGAGGCCGCCGGGCCCGAACTGCGCCGCATGTATGCGCTCGCCGCCGATTTAGGAGTCCCCATTCTGGTTCATTTCCAGGAGGTGCCTCACACGCCGACTGAAGGCGTCTTCAGCACCGGCTTTAAGAACTTCGCAGCCATGTTGAAGGCGTATCCCAAGACGAAGTTCATCGGCCACGCCGATGCCTTCCGTAAGCTGGACATACCATGCGTACCCGGCCCACAGGATTACCAGCAGGCAAAAGCACAGCGTCGCCCAGTACATGGATCTCGTGGTTCGCAGCGGACGCAGGAGGTCTTCCCGGATGAGCTCGTGCGATCGCCGGGTGGCGTGCGCCAACGTTGTCATCGCGCGCCTCGCGGGGCCGGGCCGACGAACAGCGGCGGTTGCTGTTGTTTGCGAT
>CAYUZM010000147.1:0-9767 GCA_964449665.1 uncultured Solibacteraceae bacterium | reverse complement strand
GCGCAACTGGTTCGCCTTGCCCCCCGTCATCGGGTCGTTCAGGTAAACCAGCGTGCGCCCGTCCCGGCTCCACTCGGCCGCCAGCACGCTCCCCGCCTCCGTCTTCAGCTTGCGCGGCCTCGACCCGTCAAAGAGCGCCAGCCACAACCCGCCCTCGCCGTCGCGCAAGGCCAGTGACGCGCGCCTCGGTCTCTGCATCGGGTCCATCACCTTCACGGGGAACTCGGCAATCACCGCCGCCGTCCCCTTCGCCAACGGAATGCGCCGCGCAACCGATCCTCGCTCCGTCTGCTCAATCACGATCGCCGAAGGTCCATCGACAATCGCCGCCACGCCCGCTCCCACGCAAAATCCCGCCTCGCTCGTCCACAACGCCCGCGGACGCAATCCCGCCGCCGGCGACATCCACAACTTGCCTTCGGAGGTGTACAGGAAGTTCCGCTCGTCCACGGTGAGCGTCAACGAAAGCGGATCGAGCGCCGCGCCTTCGCTCAGTTGCTTGTGCTCGCTCGATTTCAAATCCATCGCCCAAGCGTGCACCGCGCCCGCCCGGTCCGAGGCGTAGAGCAGGAACCGGCCGCGCCGCGAAAACGTGATCGCGTTCGTGCGTGGAAGCGTGGAACTGACCGCCGGTTCGGTGTAGCGCTGAAACTCGAACTCGGTGGCGCCGTCGAGAAAACGCTGCCGCACGGATGGCGCGCTGTGGGCGTCGGCCGCGTAGGCCGCTCCCGTCAGTGCCGCCAAAAAACTCCTGCGACCAACCATCGCCACCATCTTATCGCGCCCCGCGAGGAATCCCGTCCGCCGCCGTTGCGCGTGCAATCCCGCCGGCCGCCGCCCTGCGCGCCCCAACCGGCCCTACCGGCTGGCGACGATGTGGCTCTGCTTGTAGTGTTCGGCCAGCAGGTCGCCGCCGAAGTCGCCCGTGTAGTCGCGCCACACCGAGTGCACATGGTTGGCGCCGTTCTGCGTGTTGTCGTATTCGATGAGGAACTTCGGCGCCGCCACGCGATAGTAGTGCGGCTCGCCCAGCTTCGCCCCGCCCGACCAGGCAAAGAATACGTTCGTCCCGGCCGCCTTATATTGCGCCATCCTCGCCGCGCGAACTTCGTCCGGCATGTTCGACGCATAGGTGTCCACAATTGCCGCCAGCATCTCGCGCTGCTTGGGCGTCAGCTTCCCGGCGCTCAAGCCGTTCGGCTGGCCCTCGATGCTCGCCTTGCGCGAAGCCATCGTCAGAATGTCGTTATAGGCCTTCTCCTGCACCAGCGCCGCCTTGCGCTGCGTCTCATTCAGCGACGCGTAGAGCGCCCGTCCCAGGTCTTCTTCCCGGCCTAGTACGCGCAGACCCTTGCGTGGCCCTTCGCGAATCTCAGCCGGGTTGGTGCCGTAGAACGACGGCGAACCGGCGACCTTGCCGTTCTTGATCACAAAGTTCTGGCTCAAGTGGTGGCCCTCCACGCGGAAGCCCCATGCGCCCGTGTCCGACGGCGTTCCAAACACGCTGAAGTGATACTTCAACGGATCGCGCCGCTGGCCATCGTCTTTTTCCATGATCCGCAGCACGTCTTCCAGGCTCATGATCGTCGTCGCCTTGATGAAGCCCGCCTGGCTCAACCCGGAGGCCAGCAACGTCGTCGCCAGATGGCGTTGATACGGCTGCATCTCGCCCAGCGTCAACCCAAGCCGGTCGCGCTTCAGCGTCTGCTTGATGTTGTTCCCCGGCACGAAATGGAAGAAGAACCGCTCCTCGTTGTCGAAGGCAAACGTCGCCTTCGCCTTCTGGTCCTCGGTGAGCGAGTTCAGAAAGGCGTTGGCCGTCGAAGCCATCACCGACGAGGTTTGCACGCCGTTATAAGCCACCGCGAGCAGACCGGCCGCGCCGGTCAGAACAAGGATACGAGTAAGGTTTCCAGACACGTGGCGATTCTATATCACCCGGGGCGATTCGACAACCCCAGCCGGCACCGGCGCCGGCATCCCAGCCGATACCCCGGGTGACTTTTCTCCTTCTTGCTTAAAAGAACAGCTTCAGCCCGAACTGAATCACCCGCATCGGATTCCGCAGCGACCGGACCTCGGCCATGCGCGCCGTATCCGGCACAATCTGGTTGACGTTGGAGAACCCAATGCCACCCGGATCGCCGAAGTACGGAGTGTTGAACGCATTCACTCCCTCGGCGCGGAACTGAATCTTCGTCCTCTCGGTGATCGAGAAATTCTTGAACATCGACAGATCGAAGTTATGCTGCCCTGGCCCGCGGATCACGTTGACGCCGAGACCGCCGTAGTGGCACAGGTCCTGGCGGCTGGCAATGTTGCACGTCACACGCTGGAACGCCTGCGGGTTGTACCAGCGCGCGCGCGTCGGATTGTCCAGTTCCCAGTTGCCCACCACGTCGGGACGCGCCGGCCCGTTCGTGTTCAGGTCGCCGCCCTGGCCCAGATACAGCGGGAATCCAGACCGGATGGACACGATGCCGTTCATCTGCCAGCCGCCGATCACATGCTTCAGCGGTCCGCCCACTCCCGCGCCCGGAAGCTCCCAAACATAGTGTGCCACCATGTTGTGCGTCTGATCGAAGCGCATCAGCCCGCGGTTCTCCCGCCGGTTGCGCGGATTCTGCCAGTTGATGCCTTCCTGTCCGCCGTTCTCGCCGTCGCCATGCGTCTTGCTGTAGGTGTATGCGACTCCAAAAGCCAATCCTCGCGAGAACCGTTTGTCCAGCTTCAATTGCAGCCCGTGATAGAACGACTCGCCGTAGCTGTCGATGTAGCGCACGTTGCCCAGAGCCTGCACCCCGAGATTCGGCGTCGCCGGGTCATAGAACTGTTGGAAGGGCCGGCGCGCTTGAAAGTTCGTGTTCGGCGAGGGATCGGGCGAATTGAAGTTGCCGACACTGTTGCCGACGTGGCTGCCCTTCGTTCCGACGTAGCCCGCCGTGAGCACGGTTCCAAACGGAAGTTCGCGTTGTAGGTCGAAGCTCCACTTCCACACATCGCCGTCCTTCTGGTCCGGCGGAACGTAGTTCAGGTTGATGGCGCGCACGGCCGCCGTGCCGCCCGACGATTGCAGGAAAGGATCGTTCAGCGAGATGATCGGCTGCCCCGGCGTGAAGCGGCGGAAGACTGTCCCCGGAACCACTTCGGTGACGCTGTTGAATTGCAGGCTGCCCGATTTGGGCGGCATCAGGTTGAAGATCGTCCACGTATTGAGGTGGTTGATGTTGTCGAACCACCCCGCGCCCGCGCGAATCACCCACTTGTCGGTCGGGCGGAAGGTGATGCCGAAACGCGGCATGAAGAAGCGGACGTCCTGCTTGAACAGTTTCACGGCGCCGCTCTCGTCAACTTTGGACGGAAAGACCGTCGGCACAATCGCGCCGTTGGGGGCGGTGAAGCCCTGGCCGCGGCCGATTCCCGCGTCGACACCAGGGAAATCGAGCGTCCGCCAAAGGCCCTTCGCATCCACCGGCACGCCGTTGAAGTCGAAACGCAATCCGGCGTTAATCGTCAGCCGGGGCGACACTTTCCAGTCGTCGTGAACGTAGGCGCCAAAGCGCGTCGCCCGCGGGAACGTCAGCGGCAAGCCCTCGGCCGATTCGGTCGAATTGGGGTAGCCGAGCAGATACGACGCAAACGCGTACCCGCTCTGGTTGGCCGAAAACGCATACCGGCCCTCCTCCAGGTTCGCCGCGCCGCGCTCCATCGTGATGTAGTACACCTCGCCGCCGACCTTCACGTTGTGCTTGCCCCGCACCATCGTCAGGTGGTTGCCGATCTGCACCGTGTCCATGTTGTCGTAGCCGTTGCCGTTGGTCAGCTCCTGCAGCGTGAAGGGCAGGCCCGTCAACTGCGGAATGCCGTGTTCGCGCGCCGTGAGCTTGCGGTTGCCGTCGCTGAATACGCGAATCTGGCCGATCCCGAGCGCGTCCATGTCGAAAGTGGGGTCGTCCGTGCGCGGATTCTTCGTGATGTCGTCGGAGATGTTGAAGCCGAACCGAAGTTCGTTGATCGTCGACGGATTGATCGTGTGAATCCACTGCGAGGCAAGATTCGTGGCCTTCGAATCCACGAACACCGGCAGGTTGTGGTTGATGTTGTTGCGCGTCAGTCCCGAACGGTCCCAGGCCAGCCGGGCGAATACCCGGTCTTTGTCGCTGATGTTGTGGTCCACGCGCGCAAAATAGGTGTTCGTGTTGGTTGGCTGGTTTACGCCTTCAATCGCCGTGAAGTCGGTCACATCGCCCTGAATGAAATGCGCCCGCGGGACGAACTTCTCCAGCACGTTCAACGCCCCAGGGTGAAGCCGCGACCGCGGAATGATGTTGCCGGAAAACGGCGTGCCGGACAGCGGATCGAACAGCGGAATCGCTTGCCGCGTGACGCCCGTCGTCGGGTTCGTATAGGGAACCGCCAGCGCCGAAAAGTCGCCGCCGCGGAAGGGATCGGTGGGCCACGTCGCCGTCTGTACCTGCTCGATCCGGTCGCGCCGTGCCTCGTAGTTGAACGCCCAGAACGTACGGTTCTTGCCGTTGTAAATCTTGGGAATGTAAACCGGACCGCTCACCACAAAGCCGAACTGGTTCCTGCGTAGCGCGTCTTTCTTCAAACGCGGCAGCGACGCCGCGCGCTCGAAGTTCAGAAAGTAGTTTTCAGCGTCGAACTTGTCGTTGCGCACAAATTCGAACAGCGTTCCCGTCAGCCGGTTCGTGCCGCTCTTCATCGTGATCTGCACGTTGGCGCCCCCGCCAAACCCGTACTCGGCGGTGAAGGCGTTGGTCTGAATCTTGAACTCCTCTACCGCCTCCACCGACGGAACAAAGCTCGTCTGGTGAATGCGCGGATCCTTCGCGTCGGTTCCGTCCAGGCTCACCACCTGATGCGTTTCGCGCTGGCCATTGGCCGAAACCGCGAACCCCGAACCCGGAATCGGAAATCCGCCCAGTCCGTCGCCGCGTCCGGTGCGCTCGCCGAACTGCACGCCCGGCACCAGAACCGCCAATTGCCCGACATTGCGCCCGTTCAACGGAAGCTCGATGATGCGTTTGTTCTCGATCACGCCGCCCGTTGTCGAGTTCTCCGTGTTCAGCGTCACCGCCGCCGCCGATACCTCAACCACCTCGGCCAGGTTGCCCACCTCGAGCACGAAATCCTGGCGCAGTTGCGCCGCCGTCTCCAGGCGCAGGCCCTTCACCTGTTCGGCTTTGAACCCGCTCAACTCGACCTTCACGTCGTAGTTGCCCACCGCCATAATCGGGAAACTGTAGTTGCCCGTATTATTGGTGTCCACGCTGCGGCTGATGCCGGTGTCTTCGTTGGTAACCGTCACTTTCGCGCCCGAGACGACGGCGCCCGACGAATCGGTAACCAATCCCTGAATCGACTGGTTGGTGGACTGCGCCATCACCAGCCCGCATGCCGTCAACACCGCGAATGCCGCGTGCAGAACTCGTTTCATTACCCCTCCTCGAATACCGTCTTTAGACAAAAATCTCCCGCACTGCGTTAGAAATGGATCCTGCCCGCTCCTCTACCTCGCGGATGTGAGGCCGATAAGAAGGCGAGCAAGTCAAAGATGGCTACCCCGTACGATTACGACAAAGTGTCCGCCATAAAAGGGACGCCACCACGTTTGCGAAGCTAAACTGCTCTCGCGTCACAACAAAGTGAGCATCCGCCTCGTGGCGAACTGTTCAATTAAATTCCATTTAACCTAGCCCGGAGACCCGATGGCCGCAAGCGGCTAAGAGTTCCCGCTGCGAATTCCCGCTACGAATGCCGGCTGCGAATTCCCGCTGCGAATGCCGGCTGCGAATTACCGCTGCGAATTCCCCTGCCGCAAACACGCTTGTCCCGCGCCGCTCTCCCGCGCCGTGAATTCCGGAACTTTGATTCTGATAAAATCTCGCACCAATGGAACCTGATGAGGGAATGCGCCCCGGCGTGGGCCTGCGCCTCAATTCCTGGAAAGAGATCGCGGCGTACTTCCACCGCGGTGTCACCCCGGTCCAGCGCGGGGAGCGTGAAGAGGGCCTTCCGGTTCACCGGCTGACGCACGAGTCGGGCAGCTCCGTCTATGCCTATGAGAGTGAGCTGGCGCGGTGGCACGCCATGCGATCAAGGCGCGCCCGCGAGCCCCTTGTGGAGGAAACCGTTGCCAATCCGGCGCCGATGGTCATGCCGCACCCATGGCGTCCGATCGCCGCGGCCGCGGCGGCTTGCATGGCAGCGTTGTCCATCTGGTACCTCCGGCCCGGCGTGACCCAGGCCTCCGCGATGCATGTGGTACCCGTAGCGGCCACGGAAGTCACGGAGACGGAAGCAGACGTCTCGCGCGACGGCAAATTCGTGGTCTACGTTGCCGCAGGCGAACTGGGCGGCGAGGCGTGGCGGTTGATCGTCAAGACGCTGCGGTCGAACGAGACACGTACCATTTGGACCGGGCAGGGACGGCCGCAGTTTCCGCAATGGTCGCGCGACGGCAGACGCATACTTTTCTCGCAAATCACGGGCCGCAAGGTCGAGATTGCGATTCTCGATACGGCCGGCGGAAGCGTTCAAGCGCTTCTGACAATGGAGGACCCCGCCTATGAACGCCAACGCGCCATCCGCTGGGCGGTTTGGGACGCGGCGGACCGGGCGATCGTCGTCAGCCGGATCAAGGCGGCCGGCGGCCCTTATGCGCTCTACCGTTACTCCCTCGACGGGAAGGAACTGGCTCAACTGACACGGCCCGCCCCTGGAACCCTCGGCGATCAGCAGGCAGCAGTGTCGCCCAATGGCCGGGAAATTGCCTTCGTTCGCAACCGCACTCCGACTGAGTCCGAAATCTACGTCACCGATTCCGCGGGCGGCGAGCCGCGACAGGTTACTGAAGTAGGTAACTATTACGGTCTCACCTGGACGCCCGAAGGCCGGGATCTCATCTACGGCGCGCGCATGCACTCTCCCGCCACAAACCTGTGGCGCATCCCCTCCGGTGGCGGGGATCCGAGGCGACTGACCGTCAGCGACGCCGACTCGAGTTGGCCCAGTATCGCCGCCGGTCCAGGCGGAGCCAGCGTGATCGCATATCAAAAGTCACAGATGACCGTGAATGTCATGCATTGGGAAAAGCCGGAATTGGGGGGCGAAGGCAAGCGCGCCTGCCCATCGTCTTATTTCGAAGCCAGCGCCCAATACTCCCCCGACGGGACGAAGCTCGCCTACGAGTCGCGCCGGGGCGGAACGTCGGAAATCTGGACCTGCGATTTGCGCACCGGCCGCGCCGTGCAGTTGACCAACAACGGCGGGCCCACCACCGATTCGCCCCGCTGGTCGCCCGACGGCCAGACCATCAGTTTCACAACCTTTGCCGGCGGAAGCCGGAATATCTATCTCGCCGACGTCGCAGGCAAAGCAGCTGTCCGGCCTTTGATCGCCGAGCCGGCCGACGAAGGGCGCGCAAGCTGGTCGCGCGATGGGCGCTGGATCTATTTCCGATCGGACCGCGGCGGACAAGCCGACCTCTGGAAGATGCCCGCCGCGGGCGGCGCGCCCATCCGCGTCACCACGACCGGAGCGTTCGAAGGGTTTGAGAGCGCCGATGGGAAACGCCTCTACTTCACTCGCGCGCGGCGCTCGCCGGGGCTTTGGTCGGTCAACGCCGGCGGCGGCGGAGAGCGGTTCGAAACCGCCGATGTCCGGGAGGGTTGGTGGGCCGTCACGACGAAGGGCATCCTCTTCCTCCCCGCCGGGCGCTTCCGCGAACTCTGGCGGTACGATCCTGCGACAGGCCGGCGGGAAATGGTGCGGCGTTTGGCTCCCGAGGCGCCATCGGTGTGGACCGGGTTCACGGCTCGTTGGGACGGTCAGGCCGTGGCATGGAGCCAGACGACTATCGATATCCAGGACGTCGTGATGCTCCAGGGAGTACTGTTCTAAGCCCGGATCGCCGGAAACCACTGCACCCCAAAGCACCCCATAACGCCCCACGGGTACCAGAAACTATTGAAAACAAGCGCTGTACACCCTATTCTCTCTTTCGCCGCCACGTCCGGGACCGGACGTGGAGAGCAGGAGGAGAAATATAGTGAAGATACTTAAGAAAGCCGTTCGTGGATCATTGATGCGAGTTGCCGCGTTGGTGGCACTCGTCGCTCCACTGTGCTCTGCCGCAACGATTGCGGCTGTCAATCCGCCCCTGTCATATCAGCGGGTGTTGCTGGGCGCGGGAATTGGTACTTACAGCTTTGGCTGGAACCAGTTGGACACCTATGAGAATGTCGTCATTCGCGTCGATATTCAGGAACTCGTGGATCAGGTTAGATTTGGCGGGTCCATCGCGGCGTTCCTGACGGACCAGGTAGGTGACGGAACAACTCAGGCGGCGAACGAACTTGCACCGGACACAATCGTCCCGTTTGGTCCCGGTCACTCGGGACTGCTCACGGTCTTCTCAGGGCTGACATTGGGGCCAGGAGACTATTACGTGACAATAACCGGCGACACAGGGCTGGCTTATATTGGCGAGACGGGTACTCCGTCGCCCACGTTGGCCCCCAATGTCACGATTCTCGGGTATGGATTAGATTGTTGCTCGGTACTCGGCTATCTCCCCGCTCAGCCGGCTGAGTGGACCAACTCTGCCTGGACGTTTGAAGTGACGGGGGACTTGGTCACAGAGACGAACGGCGAGGTCCCTGAGCCATCCTCCATGGCCCTGGTCGCAGGCGGACTGGCTGCCATCGCATTGCGCCTCCGTCGCAAATCATAGAGCTGCTTTCGGTAACCTCACCGGGGCGAGCGCGCGCGCTCGCCCTATTTTTGTGCTGGATAGCCAGTGTGAACTATGGTTAAATAGATTTTTTCACCTCTGGTTATATGAGCTCCCCGCACACCTCGCTGCCCTCTCTACCCGAGGTCCACGCCTCCGTCGATACCAAACAACCTTCCATCTGGAAGCGCATCTTCGCCTTCGCCGGCCCCGCCTACCTCGTCAGCGTCGGTTACATGGACCCCGGCAACTGGGCCACCGATCTCGAAGGCGGCGCCCGCTTCGGCTATCAGCTCCTTTGGGTGCTCGTGGTCTCCAACGCGATGGCCATCCTGCTCCAGACACTCAGCGCCCGCCTCGGCATCGTTGCCGGCCGCGATCTCGCCCAAGCCTGCCGCGAGGCCTACCCCCGCCCAGTTTCCCTCGCCCTCTGGGTGCTCTGCGAAATCGCCATCGCCGCCATGGACCTCGCCGAAGTGCTCGGAGCGGCCATCGGCCTGAAACTCCTCTTCGGCATCGACCTGCTCACCGGTGTCCTGCTCACCGCGCTCGATACCCTCCTCGTGCTCTGGTTCATGCGCTTCGGCATCCGCCGCTTCGAGGCGTTTATCCTGTCGCTGATTTCGATCATCGCGGGCTGCTTCCTGCTCGAAATGTGGTTCGCCAAACCCGTGCTCAGTGAAATGGTGAAAGGCCTCGTTCCACGCCTGAACGGCGAAAGCCTCTACGTCGCCATCGGCATCCTCGGCGCCACCGTCATGCCGCACAACCTCTACCTGCACGGCGCGCTCGTGCAAACCCGTCAAATCGGAAAGAGCGTGGCCGACCTCCGCACCGCCTGCCGCTACAACCTCATCGACTCCATCGTCGCCCTCAACGGCGCGCTGCTGGTCAACGGCGCCATCCTCATCCTGGCCGCCTCCACGTTCTATTCGCGCGGCATCGTCGTCAGCGAAATCGAGCAGGCCCACGAGATGCTCTCGCCGCTGCCCGGCCCCACGCTCGCCAG
>CAYUZM010000146.1:0-9844 GCA_964449665.1 uncultured Solibacteraceae bacterium | reverse complement strand
GAAATTTCTCGAACGAAACGGGGCTGAGGCGGCGCCCATCGCTTTAATGGCGGGAGGTACGTTTAACGCAGGCTTAATCCTATTGGACGGGGCGCAGAACTCCACGCCCGAGCAGATGAAGATGGTGCTGACGCGCCAGGGCTTCAATTCCAAGATGGTCATTACCGGCGACATTACGCAGATTGATTTACCGGTGGGCCGGGGCTGCGGATTGCTCGATGCGATGGAAGTGTTGCGCGGCATCGAAGAGATCAGTTTTGTCATGTTCGACGAGCGCGACGTGGTGCGCCACACGCTGGTGCAAAAGATCATCCGCGCCTATGACCGCCACCAGGAGGCGAACGGCTTGAACCGCCAGATGTCGCTTCGATGGACTGAACCTTCCAACATGAACCCGGCGCCCGCGGCGGAACCCAAGCCGGTGGGCTCCGAAGCGCCGGCCACTCACTGATCGAATGTCCGATCCAGCGAGTTTGCTCGTATTCGAACGCGTACCTTCGCGACTGCGGCGCACCGCGCTCAAGCTGCACGCGCTGCGGCTGATGCGCGAGGTGGGCGCGGGGCGGGAGTTCAATTGCCTGCTGACCGGCGACGCCGAATTGCAGCGGTTGAACCGCACGTGGCGGGGCAAGGATGAACCAACCGATGTGTTGTCGTTCCCGGCGGCGCCTTTGCCGCAGGCGTGGGGAGCGCTGGCCGGGGCGCCTTCCTGGGGAGAACTCGCCATCAGTTGCGAACGGGCGCGGCTGCAGGCGGCCGAACATGGGCATACGCTGGAAGAAGAGATCGCGATCCTCATGTTGCACGGATTGCTCCACCTGATGGGTATGGATCACGAAACGGACAAAGGCCAGATGCGGCGCGCCGAAACGAAGTGGCGCCGCCGTCTGGGGCTGCCCACCGGGCTCATTGAGCGCGCGGGCCGCAGCCGAAAGCGCCGTGCCGCATGACCGCAGCCGTTCTAGTTCTGATTCTGCTGTTCTGCATCGTGCTGCTGCCGGTGTCGTTCGTGCAACTGCTCTACACGTCGGGGATGCGGCTGCGTTCGCGCGATTCGGAGGCGCTCTCGTGGTTCCGGCTCTATCTGGAACCGAAGTTGGGGCTGAAGCTGGAGCAGGGCGCGCTGATCTTTTCCGTCGTCAAGCACACGCTACTGCTGTCGATCGGGTTTTTCGTCTTGATGTTCACCACCAACGGGCAGCCCTTGGTGTGGCGCGCCGTGGGCGAGGCGATCGCTGTGAGCTGGGTGCTGATGGTACTGTTCGCGCACATTCTGCCGCACCTGTCGGTGACGAAGACGTCGGGCAAATGGCTGCTGCCGTTCACGCCGCTGCTGGCGGTGCTGGCAACGCTCACCCGCCCGCTGGTGGGGACGCTCACGTTTCTACAGTCGCTGGCGGAGTTGAACGAGCCGGAAGAGACCAAGGAAGAGAGCGCGACGCCGTCGGAGGAGATTGAGGCGCTGATCGAGGCGGGCAAGGAAGAGGGCATCATTGAGGAAGAAGACCGCATTCTGATCCAGAGCGTGGTCGAGTTTGGCGACAAGACCGTTCGCGAGGTGATGACGCCGCGTCCGAACATTGTCGCCATCGAGGTTGGCGCCACGATTGAGGAGTTGCGGCAACTGATCATTCGCGAACAGTATTCGCGCATTCCGGTGTATGAGACATCGATCGACCAGATGACCGGCTTTGTGCATGTTCGCGACGTGTTTGAGGTGGAGTACGACGCTCGCTCGGCGCGGCATGTGCGCGAAGTAATGCGGAAGATCGGTTTCGTTCCGGAGACCAAGCTGATCGGTACGCTGTTGCGTGAAATGCAGCGCGACGGCGCGCATATGGTGATGGTGATCGACGAATACGGCAACACGGCGGGCCTGGTGACGATGGAGGATCTTGTGGAAGAGATCCTGGGCGAGATCCGCGACGAATACGAGCCCGATCTCGACGTGACCGGCGACGCCGCGTCGGGGTTTGTGATGAGCGGCAATCTCGATCTGGACCGGCTGTCCGATCTGCTCGATTTTCGCGCCCCGGGCGCGACCGAGTCGACGACGATCGGCGGGCTGATCACGGAGTGGCTGGGGCATGTGCCGAAAGTGAACGAGCGCATTGAGCGCGACGGGCTGATCATTGAGGTATTGGCCTCCGACGAGCGGCGGGTGTCGCAGGTGCGGCTGCGGCGCGCCGAGCCGGAGAGCCCGGAGACGGAATCGAAAATAGAGGAGCCTGAAGATGGCCAGACAACGCAGGCCTAAACACGTATCGGGCTTCGTGACGATTTTGGGACGGCCCAACGCGGGCAAGTCGACGTTGCTGAACCGGATCGCCGGTTCGAAACTGGCGATTGTGGCCGACAAGCCGCAAACCACGCGGGACGCGATTCAGGCGGTGCTCACGCTTCCGCAGGCGCAGGTGATTTTTCTCGACACGCCCGGCGTGCATGAACCTCGCAATCTGCTGAACGAGAAAATGATGGATGCCGTGCGGGCCTCCACGCGCGAGCAGGACCTGTTGATCTGGCTGGCGGACGCTTCGCTGCCGTTTGCCGAAAGCGGCGGCGCGCATTTGAGCCTGCTCGAAGGCGCGGCCATTCCGGCCATTGTGGTTTTGAACAAGATCGACCTGTTGCGCAACAAGGCGGACCTGATCCCACTGCTCGACGCCTACGGCAAAGCCCATCCTTTCGATGCGTTCGTGCCGGTCTCGGCGGCGACCGGCGAAGGGATGGAGGAGTTGCTCGCCGAGATTTTGAAGCGGATGCCGAAGGGGCCGCAATACTATCCGCCGGACTATCTCACCGACCAGCCGATGCGGTTTCTGGCGGCCGAGCTGATTCGCGAGCAGGTGTTGCTGGCCACCGGCCAGGAGGTGCCGCATTCGGTGGCGGTGCTGATTGAGAAGTGGGACGAGTCGGCGGGCCGGGCCCATATTGCGGCGGCGATCCATGTGGAGCGCGAAGGGCAGAAGCCCATTGTGATCGGCAAGGGCGGGGATATGCTGAAGCGCATCGGCACGGCGGCGCGTCTACAGATTGAGGAGCGGCTTGGGAAAAAGGTATTCCTCGAGCTGTTTGTTAAAGTGAAGCGGGAGTGGCGTTCCAGCGCCGACTTCCTGCAAGAGTTGGAATCGCAGAAAATAAGTTCAGGTATCGAATGATGAACCGGCTACGCATGATTCTTTGTGGCTGCGTGCTGGCGGCGGCGCTGGCGGCGCAGGGCACGCCCTCCGACGACAAGCTCTATGACCTGGTACGAATCCGGCTGGCGCAGGACGTACAAGTCAATGGCGGCGCGCTGGATGTGAAGGTCGCCGACGGCGTGGTGACGCTGGCGGGCAAGATTCGCACCGACAAGGCCAAATCGAAAGCGGAGAAGATCGCGGGCAAGGTGAAGGGCGTGAAGAAGGTGGTCAACGAACTGGTGGTTGACCCGAACGCGCCCTAGCCACCCGCGTGTGTCACCCCGCGTGCGTCACCCCACGGCGGCACTCCGGCTGGCCGCGCGGAGGGGAAGTCCGCGCTGCGCGAGCGATTCCATCAACCGCTCATGCACCTCCCGATCGAACAGGTACACTGTGCCATGTTCGCCCTCTTCCACGACGGCCTGATGGCGTTGGGCCATGGCCAGACAATATTGTTGTTCGCCGGGCGTGAGCGCCGAGGATTCCACACGGGCCAATCCCTGTCCGCTTGGGCGCATCTTGCAGAGTAGTTCGCGCACGAACACCTGCTCTTCGCTGGCGTCCAAGGCCGCGCCAGCGGCGCACAGGCGCTCTTCGGCATCGCCGTGGAAGTAGGGACCGCTCGAGAATGCCAGCAGGAAGATGATGATGTCGATGAAAGCGGCCAGTGCGAGCGAGAACAGGTGGCGGCTGGTGGGGGCGCCGAAGAGATCCTGGAAGGCTTGCATGAGGTCCTCCTGGCTGCTGCCGGTGGTGTCCACGTGGGCGGCAAGGTCGGGCAACGCAGGCCGCGCGGCGGCGTTTGTTCCCAGCAACTCATCCATGGTGGACCAGGGCAGGGCATCGTAGACCGTGTGGAACTGGCGCAACTGTTGTTCACTGGGCTGGTTGGGACGGGCCGAGGATTGCCAGGCGAGCAAGGCGCGCTGCGACGTCTGCAGGCCGGCCAGGGATTGGCGCATGAGGCGGGTGTGGCGGTCGAAGGCCGAGTAGCGCGCGCCGGTACCCGAACCTTCGCGGTAGGCGGCGCCGAGCGCCTGCGCTTCGCGCGCCACGCTTTCCCGGATGGCGTTGAGCGCGGGGTCGGCGTCGGGCGCTTGTGAGATGTGGCCGTGCAGCTTTTCGGCTTCGGTCATCGATTCCAGCGCGACGGCGTGGCTCTGCGCTTTCCCAATGGCCTCGCTCAGGCGTTGCCCCGCTTGCGAGCCGATGCCATTCAACTCATCGTAGAGGGCGCGCTGGACGATGGCGGGGCGTTCACGGGCGGAGAACCAGTTGTAGAGGCTGACGTAGGAGAAGGCGATGGACACCACGGCGGTAATGACGTAGACGACGACCAGCATGGCGCGTCCGCTGCGCTGAAATCCGACCAGCCAGGCGACGAGCACGAGCGAGGCTTGCACGCCAAGCGAGGCCAATGTGGCAAACCAGGGCGACAGGTAGAGCGCCATTCCCTGCTGGGTGGTGTAGAACGAGACGATCGACAACAGGCAACTGGCGACAAAGAGCGCCGCCACGAGCGGCCTGCCGATTCCGGCGCGGACGGAGCCGGAGCTTGGGTACACGAAAGGCATAGTACCTCCTTACGGTGTGATCTACGCTCCTATCCCCCGCCGTGTTCCCAAAATCGTGACTGGGCGCGAGAATTGTTTCATGGACCTGCGCTATCCCGTTGGGAGATTTGAGAAGCCCGCCAGTACGACGGCCGCTGACCGCGAGGGCTGGATCGCCGACGTGGAGGCTCTGCCGGGGCTGGTGAGAGGACACGTGGCGCGCTTGGGACCCGAAGGGCTGGAGATGCCCTACCGTCCGGGCGGATGGACGGGGCGGCTGGTGGTGCATCACCTGGCCGATAGCCACATCAACAGTTTCGTTCGCTTTCGCTTGGCCTTGACCGAGGACAAGCCGGCGATCAAGCCTTACGACGAAGCGGCGTGGGCCTTGCTTGCCGATTCGCAGACGATGGACCCGTCAGCGTCGCTGGCGATTCTCGACGGCATTCATGCACGATGGGTGGTGATGCTGCGGGCGCTACGGGATGACGACTTTGCGCGCGCGTTCGTGCATCCGGAGTTGGGCGAGGTCCGGCTCGATCACGCGCTTGCGCTCTATTCGTGGCACGGCCGGCACCATTTGGGACATCTCGGGCTGATTGCGCGATAGCCGTTACACTGCAAGGGTGAGTACCGCGGTGATCACCGGAGCGTCGAGTGGAATTGGCGAAGCATTCGCGCGCGCGTTGGCGGCGCGTGGTTACGCGCTCGTGCTGGTGGCGCGGCGCGCGGACCGGCTGGAGGCGCTGGCGAGGGAGTTGAGCGCGCGGCACAACGTCGCCGTGGAGTGGCTTGTGGCCGACCTTGCCGACGACGGCGGGCTTGCGCGCGCGGCGGATCTGTTGGCGGGGTTGCCGCAGTTGGCGTTGCTGGTGAACAACGCGGGGTTCGGCACGCGAGGGTACTTTCACGCCGGGGCGCTGGGCGAGCAGGAGCGCATGCACAGGCTCCACGTGATGGCTACGGTACGGCTGACGCACGCGGCGTTGAACGCTATGATTCCGCGCGGCGAGGGAGCGGTGATCAATGTGGCGTCGGTGGCGGCGTTCGCGCGCAGTTCCTACAACACCAGCTACTGTGCGACGAAGAGTTGGATGACGGTATTCACCGAAGGCCTTCACCTGGAGTTGCGCGAGATGGGAAGCGGCGTGCAGGTGCAGGCGCTGTGCCCGGGGTTTACATACTCGGAGTTTCACGACGTGCTCGGCGTGGACCGCAAGGGCATCGCCTCTTGGTTGTGGATGAAGGCCGAGGACGTGGTGGAGGAATCGCTGCGCGGGCTCGACCGGCGGAAGTGGCTGGTGATTCCCGGGCTCGTCTACCGCGTGTTTGCGGCGGTGATGTCCAAGGTTCCCATGCGGCTCCGGTTGGCATTAGAAGCTCGCAATCCGCAGCGGCAGGCGCGGCGGGAGCCGGAGCGGGTTTAGCCGTTCACAACGCGCTTGCGCATCTCGATGGCGCCGGTGCGATTGCGCTTGGTCTGGAACATGCGCTCGCGCGCGGCGGCGACGGCGTCGGAGAGGCTGTCGCGCTTCACTTCGAGGCCGCCCCAACTGAACATGATCGAATGGTGGCCGAGCGAGCGGAGTTGGAAGTCCCAGAGCTTTTCCGAGATCTGGAATAGGCGGCGCTGCGCGGCCGAGTCGGCTTCGCCGGGGAAGAGCAGGATGTATTCGTCGTCCTGGAACCGGCAGGCGAAATCGCGCTCCTTCAACATGCCCCGGATCATCTTCTCGATCGCGGCAAGTGAATCGGCGCCTCCGGGAGTGTCCAGCTTCTGCTTCAGGCCTTCGAAATCGTTGATCCCGATGGAGACGGCGACGCCCTGGAACGGAGCGCTGGCCTTGATTTGTTCCCGCAGGAGTTCGACCGGGTGCACGCCGGCGGGCAGGCCGGCTTCTTCCTGAATGAGCGACTCGTGCAGCGATCCGATTGCGGCTGCGTTTTCCAGATCGGCAACATGGGTGACCGGCTCTTCGACCGAGTCGACGGTGGCGGCGAGTTCGAGTTCCTGCGCGGCTGGGGGCTCGGGTTCCTGAGCGGCGGGGGGGGCGAATGTGGCAAGGGCCTGGGGCTGCGCTTCGGATTCCGGCGCGCCTGGCTCGGCGGGAACTTCGCTCACGGCCTCGGGAATGGGTTGGGAAGGAGCCTCGGCTGCCACTTCGGAGACGGAGCCGATTTCCGATTCGCTTTGATCGATGGGCACGACTCGCACACGGAGCAGTTCCGGTTCAACGCCGGCCTCGGCGGGCTCGGCCGCTTCAGCGGACTCGACCGGCTCTAACGGTTCGTCCTCGATGAGCGAGGCCGAGGCCACGGGCATTTTGACCAACTCCGGTCCCGGCGCGAAAGCCGCCGGTTCGTCTTCGATGGACGTGATGGCGGCGTGCGGTGTATCGGAAGTTTCGATCCGCAGCTCGGCCGGAGGCTGTAGTTCAATTTGGCTTGCCGGGTCTTCCGCAGTGACTTCGGTGGGCGGCTCGAAAACAGGCAGAGCCTCCGCTTCCGCGGAGGCCGGCGCTTCTAGCTGCGGTTCGTCCAGCAATGGCGGGGGAGTCTCGTCGCTGGCTGCGAGCGAACCAGTCTCGGTGCCGGTGAAGGCAGCGGCAGGCTCGGTGGCAGCGAACGGTGTGGCAGACTCGGCGCCGGCGAACGCCACGGCAGGCTCGGTGCCTTCGGCGGCGATTTCAATGGCGGTGGGCTCGGTCCCGGCGGTTGGCTCCACATCCGCCCGGGCGGGCAACGCGGATTCCAGTGAGGCGTATAGCTCCTCGATGGAAACCGTGGGTACCTCGGTCAGGATGGCCTCGGGCGTTCCGGCGGCCGGTTCGCTGTCGATCGCGGCGGCGGCGGATTCCGAGATTGCCGGCTCAGACTCAATGGACAAGCCGGCAAACAAGGCAACGGGCATTTCGGTGACCGGGGCCAGTTCGGATGGTTCGGTGTCGCTCGAATCGGCGGTGTTGGGCTCATCCGCTGATTTGCGCGCTTCATGCCGTTCGCGAATGCGGGCGGCGCGTTCGGCCAGTTTTTCCAGCTCTTCCTTGCTTGCCCAGGCAGCGGCTTTGGCGGCCGGTGCGACGATCGGTTGTTCCCATGTGGATGGCTGCGGCGCTTCCGGTGCGGCCGTGGCGGGTTCAGCTGTGGCGGGTGCGGCCGTTTCCGGCGGGGCCATGCGCAGTCCGGGAGTATTGCGCAGCAGGGCCTCGATCCCTTTCAGGAGCGAGCCGGGGTGGGCGATTCCCATGCGTTCCCGCTCGTCCTGCCGCACGCGCAGTTCAATGTTGCGTTCGCGCAACTGCTCGTTATTCCCCTTCAGGAAGTCGCACAGAAACGCCACAAACGCCGTTCCCAGGACCACCACCAGGCTCACAAAGATTTGAATCTGCAGCGTTCCAAGTTCCATCACAGGTCTCAATTCTAATCGGCCCGCGGACAAGGGAAGAATAGGCTCTCCCTCCCACAATCCGGTTCCCGCTTTTCGGAAAATCGCTTTGGTACGGCCCTACACCAACGGCTCAGCGATTCCCCTTACGCTCAGACTATCGGTCGCAGGGGGACCGGAAATTAGGGGCTTTCGGTTTTTTTGACCGTTGTTTACCTGGTACCGGCTTAGGGAACGTTGCGCCGGACGCCGCCGTATCCGGGCAACGGAAGGCCTTTCCGCTCTTGCACTTGGGGTGGGCCCGCGCCGTCGGATGAGGGGCGGCGCAGATTGCCACCGCCAAAGTCAATTTCCTCCAGCGTGAAGTGCAGTTCGCGGTCGAGGACCATTTCGAGGGTGGTTCCCTTGGCCAGAACGGCGTCCGGACCGCGGGTGAGTAAAACGCCGAGCAGGCCCGCCGTGGCTCCGGCGGCGGCTCCGATCCCGATGCCCATGCCGGTGCGTCCGGCGGCGGCTCCGGCGATGGCGCCAATGCTCGTGCCCGCCGCCGCGGCTTCGCCCACGGTGCGGGCGTCGTTGCCCTTATTGGAATCGCTTTCGATTTTGCCTCCGGTCTTGTCGAGGCGCTCGGTGGACCGGCCATCGAGAGTTTCGATGCGCCCCCGGAAGTCGCGCGTGACGCCATTGGGAAGTGTGAGCGAATCGAAACGCACATACAACTCGCCGCGGCCCTTCATGCGTCCGGGCCGTTTCACCTGCGTTACGGTGCCCATCACATAGCTGCCCGGCGGGATCGCGATGCGGCCGTTGACCAGGATGGGAAACACGCTTTCCAGGTAGACTCGATCGCCTTCGGCTGCCTGCTTGGTGCTGATGCTGTTGATGAGGCTCAACGGGATGCGCGTTCCCGTTTCGACCAGCACGGATGGCCGAGTGGACGGGAATTCGGCCGGTTCCTGGGCCGGCAAGACACACGGAACCAGGAGCAGTGAGAGGACGCGGGCCTGCATAGACACCTCGTTCTGATTCTACTGTGGGGACGCGGTCTCCGCTTGCCTGGTTGCAACCGGCAGGCGAACGCCGGCGGGACTCGATGCGTCGCCGCAGAAGACGCGGACCTCGGGAATGGGGCCGGCCCATGCCGGCAACCGCACGTTTACCTGGTACAACCCGCCGAAGCCTGGAGTGACGCCGGCGTAGTAGACACCGTCGGTTACGGCACGCCCATAGATTATGACCTGGAACTCCGCACGCCGAGCGATCCATGCGGCGGAAGTGGCCGTGCGTCCATACTCGGCGCCGGGCACGGTCTCGCCCAAGCCGGTGGCATAGAGCACGACGAATTCCCCGGGTGTGGCCGGAGCGGTTTCGGTGACGACCGATCCATCGGCTCTCGTGGCGACCGCGATGCCGGGTTTCAGAAGGAACAAACCAGGGGCCGCCGCCGCGATCAAGACGCGGACCGGGCCGCCCGAGGCGCCGCTGCGCACGAGTTCCACCATTGCCGGTCCGGGCGCAAGCAGGCTGGGCACGAGGAAGTTCACTTGCGAAGGCGAAGCGTACAGCACGTGCGCGCGCAGGCCGCCGACCAGTACGCTGACGCCGGTGCCATTGAGCGTGTAGGGAAGCGCGCCGCCCTTGATCTCGTTGGCCGTGAGGGTCTGAGTGCGCGCTGAGGGGTTGGTTCCATAAATGGTCGCCAGCGAATGGGGAACGAGAATCCG
>CAYUZM010000145.1:0-9855 GCA_964449665.1 uncultured Solibacteraceae bacterium | reverse complement strand
TGACGATTCTGGACGTACAAATTGCCGCGGTTGGTTCCACAATCGAAGGCGTTCCGGGCCTCGAGGTGATCGACGCGACGGGCTCATACATCAGACATGGATGGATCGATCTCCACGGCCATTGATACGAAGGCGGGTTGTATGGCATCAATGCAGAACTGGGGCTGAACCACGGCGTGACGACCGCAGTGGATGCCGGCACCGCCGGATTTGCCAATTTCCCGGCGTTTCACGATACGGCAATCGCCAGGAGCCGCGCTCAGATTCTGGCCTTCGTCCACCTCTCGTGTTTGGGACTGCAAGCCACATTTGCGGAAGAGCTTCTAGATTTGGCATACGCACGTCCGGAAGAGACGGCGATCGTGATCGACAGCTATCGCGATGTAGCCGCCGGTGTAAAAGTACTCATCGGGTCCATGACGGGCTCCCACGGAAATCGCGCTTTTGATTTGGCGCTGGAAGCGGCGGAGCTGGCAGGTAGTCCACTGATGGTTCACATCAGCGCGGGAGCGGATGAGAAATATATTCTTCACCATCTTCGGCCGGGCGACATTCTGACGCATTGCTTTCACGGGAATGAGAACCGCTTGTTCGATGAGCCATCGGGAAGCCTGGCGCCGGAGGTCTGGCAGGCGCGCGAGCGGGGAATCGTATTCGACATCGGACACGGCTGCGGCAGCTTCTCCTGGGATTCCGCTCAGCGTGCCTTCGAGCAACGATTCTGGCCGGATACGATCAGCACCGATCTTCACCGCTATAGCGTGGAGCCGCCGTGGAGTGTGACGATGCCGCAGGTGCTTTCTAAATTTCTGGCGCTGGGAATGAGCCTGAACGATGTCGTCGCCAAGGCGACCGCGGCGCCGGCTCGTGCCTTGAACCGTCCACAGTTGGGAACCCTCGCCCCCGGAGCGGTGGCAGACCTGGTGCAATTCCGCCTGGTGGAAGGCGAGTTCCTCTTCACGGACGCGAAGCAGGATACACGACGTGGAGAACGGCTGATCGAAACGCTGCTGTGCATTCGCAAAGGCGTGCAATATCGCCCCGGGGACGTACAAGTACCGATGCGTCCGCTCTATCCTTGCGACGAAGCAGTCTTCCCCACTCCCAAAGCGGACGCCAGTTCGCCGATCCATTTCAAGCGCGCTTCGCCCAGGAAGCCGTAATTGAAGAACGAGAAGCGGCGAACTCCAAGCGTTTTGGCGAACTGTACTTTCGCCAAGGCATCGGAGATTGTGGGCGTGATGGGCAGCCCCAGATTCAAAGTCAGGTTGAGTTTGGCCGGGTCCTTCACCTGAGAAAGACAGAACAACAGATCGTCATTCACCGCGCCGCTGTTGGGGGTGTAGGCAAGAGGATGGAAGGTCTCCACTGAGTCGCGGAGGTCTGCCAGGGAAACGCCTTCCATCCAAATGTTGGAGGGTGAGCCAACAAAACTGGATGTGAATGGCGCCACTGTCACGGGACCGAGAGCCGAGGCGATGCGCTGCACCAGGCCCGTAACGGTTGCGATGCGCAATCGAACGAATGCGGCAAGATCGGAAGACCCAGCGATCAGCGAAGCAATCTGTTCCGAGTTCGCGTTGCCGCGGCTATTGGAATCGTCGGCCTGCAATTTCAAGTGCAGAAGTTCCCGCACCTGCGCGGCCAGACGGTCGATCTCGATTCCCGTCTTACCGGCGGAATCACGGCAGGCATCGCAGAAGCAAAGGGAAAGGAGAAAGTTCTCCAGTGGCCCCAACGGTCCTGCAGCGACTTCGTGATGGTGGCCGTGGACATAGCCCAGGTATCCGATAGTTTCAAGGTCAACCGTCTGGAAGTAGCCCAAGCCGGCGACCGCTTTCGCCAGTGCAACCGAGTAATCGCGAATCGCCTCGTGACTCGGGCATAGTCCGAACCGATAGGGATCGCCATAGACATTGCGAATCGTCCACTGCGGATGCATCGCACCCAGGCGAGAGTTGTGATGGAACACGGTCCACGCGGAAAGCGGAATTCCGCAGCCCGCCAATTCGTCGAGCCAGCCCGTTCCGGCAAGCGGACTCATGGTTGGAGCCATGTTACCGAGGGCCGGGAGAGAGAGTGGCACGTAGGCGGTGCCACCCTCCGCGAAGAATACCTTCCGGGCACTGTTGCGGGGCAACAAGAACTTCCCGCTGTGATAGAGCGTCGTGACGTGTAACTTTGTTACGCCAAGACGCGCACACTCGTCGGCAAACCGCGACGGACCCACATCGACGATGTCCCACGGGTAGGCAAACAGCTCGATCGAGACGGAAGATTCGGGCTTGTTCATGTTCTCTTTAGGATCCGCAAAGAACGGGGTTCAATCTTCCAGTTGCGGCCGGGGGCGCTTTTGGCCTCCGTGTCGGCCAGGTCCCACGCCGTATTGACGGATGCGGCCTCGGTGCCATAATTCGCGAGCACCACGTAGGTGTCGAGATTCGTGTAGACCGAGGCGACCGTGTCCTTCGGAAGAACTCCGCCGAACAGGGACGATTCGGTGATTTCCAGATACGCCCAGGTTCCCTCCTGGACCATCGGTAAGTAGCGATTCAGCCAGCGGGCGTGCGTTTCCTTGACGCCCGGGCGGGGCGGGAACGCATCCCAGGGGCCATAAACGTAAGGACCGTCCGGATGCGCGAGGTAGTACTTGTACATTTCGCGCCATTGATGAAGAAGCTTGTCTTCGCTTTCGGGACGATAAGGAACGCCTGGAATCTGCGCCCGTTCTCCCGTGAAGGGCCGCCCGGCAAGCAGCAAAGGAAACTGCATGTATGGGACGGTGTGCAAGTAGCTTTCGTCGTCGTTCGGGACGGTTCCATTGCGAAAGTCGAAGCAGGGAATCACGTAGGGTGGATGCGACTTCGTCTCGATGCGAGTCTTGTCGAGCTTCCCGATGCCTTCGCCTACCCACAAATAGTCGTAAAGTTGCAACTTGGTTTGCGGCTTGTCGTTGAAGTCCGCGTGCATTTTATAGATCCCGCCCCGCCGCTTCACTTCAGAATAGACGAGGGCCTGCAGATCTTCGTATGCGGCATCGTGGTCGGCCGCTTCGGTGAACGCCGCAACCTCGTCTTTGGTCGGCGGCAGCGGGTTCTTATACTGGTTAACGTAGCCCCAGTCGTTGTACAAGCCATCCGGTTGGTACTTGTCGAGCACTTCGACGGTTTTCGAGAGAAGGTAGGCGCGCCAACCCGCACTTGCCGGATTGCAGCGGAGAAGCCGCCAATGGGCCGCCTGTGGAATCTTACCTGGCTGGCCCCGTACCCACTCATCGCGCAGATCGGGATCGCCGGCTTGCATATACCCGGTTGAAACGTAGAGCAGTAGCTTCATGCCGCGCTTGTGGACCATCTCTCTGAAGCGCATGAGGCCCGCCGGATTCACCGCTGTGAACTTGTTTCCACCGAACAAGCGCAGCATGTCGTTCCAATCTTCCATGATCTGCACAAGGCGAATGCCGCCATCGCGCAGCCGGTCGAGTTCCCGCTCGTCGTAGTCGTCCGGATCGTACGGCTTCAGCGTGGGGTATTCGCCGAGATTGTAGGACACGTGGCCTGGAATATACCCGGTAATCAGGTGCCGGCGGAGGCATTTCCGGATGTTTCTCTCACAATCGCCGATGCGTTGGAGACGCCGCCGGTGATCCTCGGCGGTGTATGACTTCATCACAGGAGCCGGGCCCAGGTCAGCCGAAATGGGCGCCGAAGCGGCGTCCGCGGATGAGTGCAGGGCAGCACCCGCCGCGGCAAATCCGGTGCTTCTCAGGAACTGTCGTCGTATCGCGTACGCCTCCTCATGAAAACCACTGGAAAATTGTGATTATGATATTATCATACAAATAACCGTCCGGCAACAGTGTCCAGGCTTAGGTTGGAAGCGGCGCATGTTGGGTTGGATGCGTATAGAATCAAGATCAGTGCTGCAACGCAAGACTCTCACTTCCCAGGTTAGCGACTACGTGATGGGGTTGATCAGGACCGGGGCCGTCAAGCCCGGCCAGCAGGTGCCCACGGAGACCGAACTCACCAAGACGCTCGGCGTAAGCCGCACCTGCGTGCGTGAGGCGATGAAGACTCTTCAATCCATGGGGTTGGTCAATATTCGCCAGCGAGTGGGGGCGACGGTGCTTGAGCCATCTTCCTCGAATTTGCTCAATACCGAGAACTTCTTGCGCGCAATGCAGATGCAGAAGATGGACGACCTGCTGGAGTTCCGCCGCATCATGGAAGTCGGATTAGCGTCGCTTGCGGCCGAGAAAGCCGAGCTCAAGGATGTCGAGGCGATGCGCAAAGCGTTGGATAGTTATCGCGCGGAAATGGGCGCCGAACCCGTTGATTGCAATATCGACATGTCCTTCCATGCGGCCTTGGCGGCGGCCTCGAAGAATCCGATCGCTGTGATGGTGTGGCAGATGCTGTCCGAGCATCTGGCTCAGGTCCTCGAACAGACCAGCACGCTGCCGCACATCTGCGATCAGACCCTCAGCGATCACGAGGAAATTTATGCCGCCGTGCGGAATCGGGATGCGTCGCGAGCCCGGGAAGCCATGCGATCTCATCTCGACAACGCCGAACGGAATTGGCACCTCGCCGTGCAAGACCTTCACCGCTCTCCCACTAAGACAGCGAAGAAGTTAAAGCGCGCGAGCAACCGCGCTCAGCCGGCCAGGTAGACCGCCTCTTTCCCCCGGATTCCCGCCCCCCGGCTCCCGGCGTTCCGTGCAACAGCAAAAGAAACGCTTGACAAGCATACCCCTGTTCGGTTCAGAATTGCACTATCATCATACAATTGCTTTGTGCCTTTAGGAGGTCAAATGGGTTTCCAGAATAAGTCAGCCCGGCTGCGTTGGATCAGCATGCTGCTCTGCATATCGCCGCTCCTCGGCCAAACAACCGCATCGGTTGGCGGGCTGGTCACGGACATGACCGGCGCCAGCGTGGCGGGAGCCACGCTGATTGTCGCAAACGAGCAGACGGGCCACACCCGAACCGTTCAGTCGCAGGCCGATGGAGCCTATCTGGTGACGCTGCTGCCTCCAGGAGCATACCGGATCGAAGCCTCAGCCGGCGGATTCAAGAAGTTCGTCCGCACGGGAATCAACTTGTCCGTGCAAGCGAACGCGCGCATCGATTTTCAACTGACGCCGGGCGATGTAGTCGAATCGGTCTCGGTATCCGGCGAAGCTCCGCAGGTGGACACGCGCCAAGCCTCCATCGGGGCGCTGATGGATAGCAAACGAATGGTGGAACTGCCGCTCAGTGGGCGAAGCCCCGCCTCGCTCCTGGTGCTGATTCCCACTGTTACCAACGTCGCTGAAGGATCGCGGCCCACCAGCTACTCCGTGAATGCGAACGTGGCCGGAGGGCGAAGCGGCGCCAATAACTTCCTGCTGGACAACACTCGTTACAACTCCATTCAGTATGGGGAAGGCAACCCGCTGCCGCCGCCAGACTTCCTATCGGAATTCAAAGTGACGACCAACGCCTACGACGCCGAAAAAGGCATGGCGTCCTCCGCAACGATTCAAGTGGTCACGCGCTCGGGAACCAACGAGATTCACGGCAGCCTTTTTGAGTTTCACCGGAACAACCATCTCACCGCGCGCAACTTCTTTGCCCCCACTACACCCTTTCTCGCGCAGAATCAGTTCGGCGGAACCATCGGCGCTCCGATCGTCAAAAACAAGCTGTTCGGCTTCTTTGGCTGGCAGAGCACGCGCATTCGTGAAGCTCAGCTCAACAACGAAGCCTTCCCGCCTTCGGCGCTCGAGCGCTCCGGTGATTTCAGCCAGTCCAGAGGTGGCATACCTCGCGACCCGTTGACCGGTCAACCGTTTCCCAACGGAATTATTCCGCAGAACCGCATCGATCCCGCGGCAGCCAAATACTTGACTGCGTTCCCCAACGCAAATCGAAGCGATGGGCGATTCGAAATCCTAAGGCCGCGCGCGGAAGACGGCAAGCAGTTCGTCACCCGTGTCGACTATAACCTGCGCTCCAACAACCAGATCATGGGCCGGTATTGGTTCTCGGAGGGATCGCTGCTGGGACCGACCGGAGATATTCCATTCGGCCGTGGCCGCTACGCTCTCCGCTTCCAGAACTTGAACATTTCGGATACGCACACCTTCTCTCCCACCGTGCTGAATACCTTCAGCTTCGGTTGGAACAGGAAGTTCGAGACCAGCACCAATCAGGACACGCCCTTCGCTTCACCCGAGGAAGCGGGAGTAAGGCTGCCCACACCTCTCACCAGCCCGTATCCGCCAGGCGTCAGCATTACTGGACGTCTGACTGTGGCTCCGCGAACGGCAGGCGTCCCCTTGCGCCTGGATAATAACTACGACTTCACGGACACATTCACCTGGATCAAAGGAAAGAGCACGTGGAAGTTCGGCGGATCTTACATGCCGATCCGCTTCGGACCCGATTACGCCGCCTTCGACAACGGCAGGTTCACATTCAACGGGCAGTTTACTGGGAACGCTCTGGCCGACTTCATGATCGGGCGTCCCAGCTTCATGCAGATGCTGATTGAGCGCGAGAATCATCGCACCTATGTGCTGGGATTTTTTGTCCAGAACGATTACCGGGTAACGTCGCGCCTCGCACTGAATCTGGGCGTGCGCTATCACTACGAAGAGCCGACCTATCAAGTGGACGGATATTCCTCGAACTTCATCCCGGGACGCCAGTCTCAACATTTCCCTAACGCGCCCCTAGGCTTGGTTTACGTCGGGGACGCCGGCATTCCACGAGGGATCTTCGCCAAGGACCGCAACAACTTCGCTCCGCGCGTCGGTCTTGCCTACGATCTCTTTGGAACGGGCAAAACGAGCCTGCGAGCCGGCTATGGGATCTTCACGCAGCCTTACATGAACGGTCACTCCCAGTACATCAGCCTCAACCAGCCGTTCCTACCCATCTACAACCTCGACAACGTCGCATCGTTCTCCGATCCATTCCAGGGCCGGCAATTCGGATTTGGCATCGTGCCAGGAGATCCACTCGCGCAATTCAATCCGGAAACCGGCCAGGCCGCGTTCGTACTGCCCGCAACAGGTTGGTCCGTCAATCCCGACTTCCCCAATCCCTACGTGCAGCAGTACAGTCTGTCCGTCCAGCATCAACTTCCGCAGGATATCGCGCTTGAGATCAGTTACATCGGCAACTCAGGAAGAAAGCTGTCCCAGTTCTATCAATACAATCCCGCCCAGCCCGGCCCTGGTGCGGCGCTTACGAACACGGAGCAGCGCCGGAGATATAGTCCCGGCCAGGTCGGCTCCATGATCCGCATCCAGAACGGCGGCAGCAGCAACTTCAACGCACTGGCGGTCGTGGCGCGCAAGCGCTTCTCGCGTGGATTCCTCTTCGATGTGAATTATACGTGGATGCGCTCGCTCGACGATCTGTCGGCGCCTAACGCGAACCGCTATCAGAACCCCGACAACCTGCGCGCCGACTACGGGTTGTCCGACTTCCACCGCGCCCACGTCTTTTCGGCCTCTTGGGTCTGGGACCTGCCACGCTGGGAAAACGGCGGATTTGTCGGCCGCCACGTCTTGGGTGGCTGGCAGCTTTCCGGACTCGCCCGCCTGGCCACGGGCAACCCGCTCACCGTGGTCGCCGGCCGCGACAATTCGCTCACCGCGGTAGGGAACGACCGCCCCGATGTGCTCGGTGATCCCACGCTGGACTCCGGCCGCTCACGCGCCGACAGAATCAGCCGTTACTTCAATACCGCCATGTTCCAGGCCAACGCGGCGGGTACTTACGGCAATCTGGGCCGGAACACAATCGTCGGGCCCGGACTGATCACCGTGGACTCGGCACTGGCCAAGATGTTCCCGGTTTGGAAGGAACGCGCCAGACTGCAGCTACGCGGTGAGTTCTTCAACATCGCGAACCGGCCCAACTTCAACAACCCGAACGGAAGTTTGATTGCGCCGGCATTTGGGCGAATTTTGGCAGCCGGACCGGCCCGCCAAATCCAACTCGCTCTGAAGCTTCTGTTCTAACGCTCCAATCTGACCTCGGAGAGCCATGCAGAGACGAAATTTCTTGGGGGCGGCTTCGGCCGCTCCCGTGGCTTTAGCAGCCGCGGCTCAAGCGGAAAATGTACAGTCCGGAAGCCGCCTACATGGCCCCGGTCCCGCCGCCGTACTCCAGTATTCGGCCGAAGATCATCGCCAACGCCTCATCAATATCGGTGAGTGTGAGCGCTCCATCCGGAAGTGCCTTCGCAAACACCGCATCACCTCTTACATCCCCGGACAAGCCGCGTACCATCTCGGCGAATATCCGGGACGCAAGCCCTATCCACTCGGAACCGACTACGACGAAGCGGAACTGGACCGTCTGCAGAAGGACGGCATTCGCCTGATTCAGGTGATGGAAGAGTGGAACGACATGGAGCGGTTGTTCGGCGGCAATAAATTTACCGCCGTGAATGACAGCGGCTTGCGCCGGTTCATCGACATGGTGCATCGCCGCGGCATGAAGATGCTGCTCTACATGTCCACCGGCCATTTCCAGCGGACAGACCCCGACTTCCGGCAGGAGTGGGCCCGCCCAGGCTTCTCGGCGCGCGGTGCGCACTGGCAGTTGGTTGGATGCTCGCCGGCCAGCCCAGGGTGGCGTGCTTATGTTCTCCCTCGTATCCTTCGCATGCTGGAAGATTATGAACTGGATGGCCTGTACAACGATGCCGCATCCAAGCGCTTGTATGTGAATCCCGAGGCCGCCACCAAAGACGAAGTGCTCGCCTTTGAAGAAACGCCTACCCATGAAGGCGCGCGCGAAGACCTGTTCGCGCTGATCTACTCGGAAGTGAAACGCCGGGGCGGAATCATGAAGGTCCACTATGTCGGATCGAATATTCCGCAGATGGCCCAGCTTTGGGATTACGTGTGGGTCGGCGAGGGCGCGCAGAATGCCGACAAGACTCGCGAGGAGTGCAAAAATCATCCCCCTTATGTGGTTCCGTGCCTGGATCTGAGCACCACACAAGTGAAGAGCGACGACGATCTCTACCTGCACGCGATCCCCTACATGCAGTTTCCACTCTTGCTGGCGGGCAGGCCGTTCACCGGCGAGCGGTCCGTTACGCCGGGTATCACTTTCCAGCCGGAAGAAAAGGACCGCCTGCTCCAGCGATGGCGCAAAATCTGGCGGCACTACCAGGCCCACCCGGAAGGTCCCTATATGTACGGACCATGGGACGCCTTTCCGCCGCGGCCGAACGCCCGTGCCGTCCATGCAAAGTGGCTGAAGCGCTATCTGCCTCTGGCGGAGGAGGGTACGCTCGCGTACCTGGAGGTAACCGATAGCGCTCTCTTTTCCGGCCCGCTCCCGGCTGGCGTCGTCGCCTCGATCTTTGCGAACTTGAAGTTGTATCTTGTATTGGCGAACTACGGAACGGGCGAGACAACGGTCGAGACCGCTCATCCCTACGCGCGAATCGATGAAGCCGGTGCGGGCCAGCCCGTGAAACGCTGGACCCTCGCGCCACGGTCCATGGAGATTCTGGTGCGTGTCTGATTCTGTGAGGCCGTAGCGAATGAATATTGCACAACTCGTCAAATGCTCGATGCTCGCTGCATTGGCAGGGCTTTCGGCAGCCGCCCTGGATGTAATTCCTACGCCTCGATTCGTGGAGCCGCTCAACCGGCAGGTTTCGATTACCGGGGCCATCAAGGTCTATGCGGCGCAACCGGGCCTCGCGATGGCTCGCCAGATGCTCACGCTGAGCTGGCCTCAGGCAACGTTCGTTGACGCCGCGACTCCCGCTGAGGCGAACATCGTACTTTGGAACTATGCGGTCTCCAAATCTCCTGTCGCGCTGAACTATTTA
>CAYUZM010000144.1:0-9872 GCA_964449665.1 uncultured Solibacteraceae bacterium | reverse complement strand
ATGCTGTCGGCGGTAGCGCGTCAATTCCTTGTCGGTGGCGCGCGTCAGCTCAAACCCCTGATAGCGCACCGTGCCCGACGTGGCCGTGTCGAGGCCGCCCAAAATATTCAACAGAGTCGATTTCCCGCTGCCCGAAGGACCGAGCAACACCATCAACTCGCCTGCGAATAGGTCCATGTCGGCGCCGCGAAGCGCATGCACTTGCACCTCTCCCATGTCGTAGGTCTTCGTGACGCCACGAGCTTCAAACACGGATGTTCCGGCGGCGACCGGCGAACCAGGCGAGGACATAGCGTGCGTTCTTCCAGGGTAAAGCCTGCCGCAACTCGCGCGCACGAACCGGGTTCAACCCATCGTGACGCCACACAACCGATTGCCCCTTTTCTTCGCCGCTGGGGCAGCTCTGACGCTGCTTCAGGTGGGTGACGCCGCTACGGCATGGGATAAAAAGCTGAAGGGCGGCGAGAGGTTCGAACACGCGCTGAACCGCCTAACCTTCGGGCCGCGCCCAGGCGATGTGGACCAGGTGAAGAAGATCGGCCTCGAACGTTGGATCGCGCGGCAACTGGAGCCGTCGAAGCTCCCCGAGAGCGACGCGCTCACACAGCGGCTGGAACCGCTTGATTCGGTGCGCATGCCCGCAGGCGAAATGGTGGCGAAGTATCCACCGCGCCAGTTGATTCGCGCGCTCCAGAAGGCGCAGGGCAAGAGCGGCAGCGAGCCGCCGGCGCCGCCGCAGCGCAATATGCGTGGGATGCGTAACGCGAGTCCGGAAGAACGGCGCGAGGTCCTGGCCAAGAACGCTCCGCAACTGGTGGTCACCGCTGACCTGATTGAGAACAAGCTCTATCGCGCCATCTACTCCGAGCGGCAACTGGAAGAGGTGCTGGTCGATTTCTGGTTCAACCACTTCAACGTCAATCTCAACAAAGGGCCCGTGCGGCACCTGGCCACTTCATATGAGCGCGACGCCATCCGGCCTTTCGTTTTGGGCAAGTTCAAAGACATGCTGCGGGCGACTGCAGCGCATCCAGCCATGCTTGTCTACCTGGATAACTGGCAGAGTGTGGACCCGGCCGCGATCGAGAACATGCGCCGCCGCGCCAAGCGCGCGAACTTACAGGCTCCAAAACGGCTGCGCGGCCTAAACGAAAACTATGGGCGCGAACTGTTGGAACTGCACACGCTCGGCGTCGAGGGTGGGTACACGCAGAAAGACGTCGTCGAAGTGGCGCGCTGCTTCACCGGGTGGACGGTCAGTGCCGTGCTCCGCGATCCCAAGTTTCAGTTCGCCGACCGGCTCCACGACAAAGGTGAAAAAGTCGTGCTCGGCCAGAAGATCCCGGCCGGCGGCGGTCAGGACGATGCGCTGAAGGTGATCGACATTGTCGCCTCGCATCCTTCGACGGCCCGTTTTCTCTCGCGCAAACTCGCCCAGCGTTTTGTCGCCGACGAGCCGCCACAGCAACTTGTGGACCGCATCGCTGGCACGTTCACGAAGTCTGGAGGCGACCTCCGTGAAGTGATGAAGACGATGATCCAGTCCCGCGAGTTCTTCTCCGAGGGCGCCTACCGGGCAAAGATGAAGTCGCCGTTCGAGATGGTGGTCAGCGCGGTGCGCGCCGTCAACGCAGATGTGCGCTCCGCCATCACGCTCTCGCGTTCAATTGACGAGCTGGGCCAGCCACTCTATCGCAAGGAAGAGCCAACCGGATACGGCAACACATCCGAGGACTGGGTCAGTACGGCGGGGCTTCTGGCTCGTATGAACTTCTCTGTCGCGCTCACGCAGAACAAGCTGCGCGGCGTGACGGTGGACGAATCGCGTCTGGCGAAAGGCCAGGGATTGAAGCTGGGATCGCCCGAGTTTCAGCGCCGCTAGCGCACCAGGGAGCAACGAAATGAGCACTCGACGTATTTTTCTCAGGGACTCAGCGCTCGCGATGGTTGGTTTCGGCGCGGCTCCGATGTGGATGCAGCGGGCGGTGTATGCGGCCGAGGAATCGCGGCGCAAGAAGATCCTTGTCACTATCTTTCAACGCGGCGCGGCCGATGGTTTGAACATCGTTGTTCCCTTTCGCGAAAAGGACTACTACACGTTGCGCCCTTCGATCGCGGTGCCGCAGCCCGGGCAGCGCAACGGCGCGCTCGACCTGGACGGCGAGTTCGGATTGCATCCCGCGTTGGAGCCGCTTCGGCGGCTCTATGAGGAAAAGCTGCTTGCCATCGTGACCGCCACTGGGTCGCCCGATCCGACGCGATCGCACTTCGACGCGCAGGACTACATGGAGTCGGGTACTCCGGGCCGGAAGGCGACACGCGATGGCTGGCTGAACCGCATGCTACCGCGCGAGGCGCTCTCGCCGGTGCGGGCTGTCTCGATCGGGCCGAGGTTGCCACGTTCGCTGCGTGGCGCGAACAGCGCCGTGGCTTTGAATACGGTGCAGGATTTCCGCGTGAAGGACGAAAGCGCGGGCATGGCGTTCGAGTCGATGTACGCGGGCGCCCAGGATACTGAGTTGAATGGTGCGGGCAAGGAAGCCTTTCTAGCATTGAAGCTGCTGGAGACGCTGCGTGCGCGCGGCTACACGCCCGCCAACGGCGTTGCGTATCCAAATGGCCGTCTGGGCGCGAGTCTCAAGCAGGTGGCGCAGTTGATCAAGGCCGATGTGGGTGTCGAGGTTGCCTTTGCCGACATGGGCGGATGGGATCACCACACGAACGAACTGGCGCGGCTGCCCAACATGCTGCGCGAATTCGGCGGATCATTGGCGGCCTTCGCGCGGGACCTCGGCGATCGCATGGACGACGTGGTCGTGGTCACCATGAGCGAGTTCGGACGCACCGTGCGCGAGAACGGCAACGCGGGTACCGATCACGGCCACGCCAACTCAATGTTCCTTATCGGCGGGCCGGTGAACGGAGGCAAGATCCACGGGACGTGGCCGGGGCTTAATCCGGACCAACTCTACGAGGAGCGCGATCTGGCGATCACTACCGACTTCCGCGACGTGTTGAGCGAAGTCGTTACCGGCCACCTGAGCTTGCCGGACGCGGCCAACGTATTTCCGCAGTTCAAGGCCGCGCCGTCACGAATGGGATTGATTAAGGGCTGAACGGCGGTTACGGCTTCGGGGCGAAGAGCTTGGCGTCAAAGCCGGGCACGAGACGCAGCGCGTTCTTGTAGTAGAGCTTCTTAAGCACTTCATCCGGCAGGTCGAGGCCGTACATCTTCCAGAAGGCGTGACGGCGGCGGTAGTAATCGAAATACTCGTCGCTGGTTTCGAGCACGCGGAAGTATGTGTGGTATTCGACGGGGTTGTATGAGTCCTTGCCGAACAGCACGCGGTCCTGATAGCGCAGAAACCATTGGCGGGCCGCGCGCGGCTGTCTCCCCAACTCAGCCAGCACGGCGCCGATTTCCGTGTTCACGTTCGGCATCCTGTCTAACATCCGGCCAAGCTCGGCGAGGTCGCCGCCTAGCCATCCGAGGTGCGCGTTGATAAAGGTGGTGCCCCTGTGCCTCTCGAATACGCGGTGCTGCTCACCCATGATGGTCTGCCACGAAGGGTAGCGGTCGCGAGGCCGCGCACGGCCAGGAAACTCTTTCAGTTCGAGCCATCGCTCATTGTTCTTGTCGGCGGGTTCAAAGAACTGGTGAGGCTCGCCTGTATGGATGAGCACCGGAATCTTCAGCCGTCCGCAGGCGGCCCAAATGGGATCGAATCGCGGGTCGTCGGTTCGCACTCGATTGCCGCGCGAGTCCTTCAGATCCATGCCGAGATTCTTGTAAATTTTCAGACCCGACGCGCCGTTCTTCACGTCGTCTTCGAGTTGCTTCACGGCCTTCTTGGTCCAATCGGGCGAATCGATGTTGGCGAAATCGAGGTTGGCGAAGACGACGAAACGCCCCGGATACTTGGAGCGGATCAGATCGACCGTCTGCTTCAGCTTGTCGCCCCAACGACCGTCGAGATTGACCATCCCGCGCATGTTGAGGCCATCCATCTCTTTGACCAACTGATCGAATTTCTCCGGCGCAATCATGTTGCGCGGATGGCCATGCACGTCGATAAAGGGGAACTTGGCGCGCGTCACCGGGTGCTCGGGAACGACCAGACTCGATTTGGGCTGGTACTCCTCAAAGGTCATCGATTGCCCGAAGAGTGCCGGTGCCGCCAGTAATGCCAGGGTGAAGCGCATTTGAACTGTCAGTATAGGGGAAGGCGCTACCTTGCTGCAGGAGGTTACGCCCGATGAGGCCGGATCAGCGCCGCCACGGCGGCCTGAAGCCGTTCGGTGAAGGCGTCGCGATCTCGACGGGTCAAACCGCTGGCCGGGATCGGTTCGCCGATGACCACCTGCACGCGCGAACGCTGCAGCGACAGGTAATCCTTCGGGAGCGCTTCCGCTGAACCCATGATTGCCAAAGGAACGACCGGTACCTGCGTATGTATCGCGAGGTGAGCGGCACCGGAGCGAAACTCACGCATCGCTTCGCCGTGAGAGCGCGTGCCTTCCGCGAAGATGACCACGCTCGTGTTCTGTTCCCTTAATATTCGTGCCGCTTGCGAAAGCGATTCCACGGCCGCGCGCGGATCGTCGCGCGCCACGCCAACATGCCCGCCATGCTTCAGGTGCGTACCGATGATCGGGACCTTGAACAGAGAAGCCTTTGCCAGGAAGCGGAAGTCCGCCGGCAAGTGCGCCATCAGAATCGGCGTATCGGAGTAAGACACGTGATTGGCGACGAAGAGGCAGGCCGTGGCGGGCGGGATGTGTTCCGCGCCTTCCACGGTCACAACGACGCCGGGCCAACGTAGAATCCTCGCACCCCAACGGCGCGCTACCAGATGCATGCGCGTGTGCCCCAGGCCGCGCAACCGCACGTAGAGACCTTCCAGATAGAAGCCGGACAGGGCAATGATCGAGGTGAAGAGGGCGAGAGGTCTCATGCGAGTAAGGAGTAAGCTTCGCCAACCAGCAGCAGCGAGCCTGTAATGAAAATCGCGTCTTCGGGAGAGGCGTCCGCCGTGAGGGCAAGTGCGTGCGCCAATCGCGGCGCGATTCGCACGCGCGGGTGATCGAACAACGGCACGAGCGCCTCGGGCCGGAGCGCGCGCGGAGAATCGGCGGCGGTGAGGATGATTTCGGACGCCACGGGCGCCAGCAGATCGCCAATCTCATCCACGGACTTGTCACGCATGGTGCCGTAGATCAGCCATACTCGTCTCCCGTGGAAATGAGATGTAACGTATCGGGCCAGCGCGCGTACGCCAGCCGGGTTGTGCGCTCCGTCGAGGATAATTTCGGGATTGGTGCGAATGCGATCCAGACGGCCGGCCCAGCGGGCGTTGCGAATGCCTTCCTCAATCGCTTTGCGCGGAATGCCGAGCGCGTGCAGAGCCGTGACTGCCGTTTGGGAATTGATTACTTGATGATCGCCCGCGAGGTGACACTCGATGTTGTACGCCGCAGGTGATGTCACGGAATAGCGGGAAGCCAAGGCGCCGGTGCGCAGATCCGTCACGGTGGTGCCGGCGGCGCGGGTGAACGGCGCCCCAATTGTGCGGGCACGGTCTTCAAGCACAGCTGCTGCGCTGTCGCGCATGGGCGCGAAGACAGCCGGAACGCCCGGCTTGAGAATCCCCGCCTTCTCAAAAGCAATCTGTTCGATTGAGGAGCCAAGCCACGATTCATGGTCGAAATCGACCGGTGTAATGACGGAAAGCTTCGGGCGCACAATGTTGGTTGCATCGAGGCGCCCGCCAAGCCCGGTCTCCACGACCGCCCACTCCACGCCACGCTCGCGAAAGAGCCAGAAAGCCATTGCCGTGACGGTTTCGAAGTAGGTGGGGTGCGCATCGAGCGAACCGGCGTCGACCATGCGTAGCGCCGTTTCATGAATGCGCTCGAAGGCACGCGTGAACTCTTCCTCGCTGACTGGTTGACGGTCGATTTGAATTCGCTCGGTGGGCTCAGGCAAGTGCGGAGGGATCGTGAGCCCCGTGCGATGGCCCGCGGCGCGAAGGGCGGATTCGATCATCGCGCACGTGGACCCTTTGCCGTTGGTGCCGGCGACGTGAACGACTTTGTACGCCCGCTCAGGACGCCCCAGTTCCGCCATCAGGGCGTCGATTCGTTCGAGGCCCATTTTGATGGTTTTGACTTCGTTGCCCAGCGAGTAGAGGAAACGAACCGAATCGGGGTAGGTCTTCATGCAGCCGCGTTGCGACCATACCAGAATCGCGCAAACCCGATCATGATTGCAGTACCGCCCACGAGCTTGCCCACGAACAGCCACGGATGTTCTGAACTGCCGGGTGGCACGAACGACATTGCCAGCGAGAGCAGCGTCACGGCGAGTCCGGAGATTGCAGCCACGGAGCGCTTCTGCTTCCAGGCAGCCGCGAAGAGATAGACGAAGGGAATGAAGTAGGTAATCACGGTCATGTCGACCAGCAATTGATATCCCGTGCGCAGGTTTTCGCCGGCATGCATGAGCAGCAGAAACAGCGTGCAGGCCAAGGCCTGGAAGAGCAGCGCCGTGGCGGGCGTGCCATAGACTGCATGCGGCGTGGCGAAAGCCGCGGGCATATGGCGGTCGATGCCCAGCACAAATGGAAGCCTTGCGCTGCCCGCAAGCCACACGCTGAACTGGCCGAAGATGCCGGCGGTCATCAGCAGCGCGACAACCGGCGGCAACCATGGCATGCCCAACGCGCTTCCCGCCGCGCTTGCAGCCTGGGTCAGTCCCGTCAGTGGGCTGATGGCATCAGGCGTGAGAAGGATGAGCAGGCAAACGGTGCCGGCCAAATAGAACGCGGTGATGAGCCCGCCACTGGTCCAGGCGGCGCGCGGGATTGTCTGTTCCGGGCGCTTCACCTCCGCGCCCATGATCGCGCCCAACTCGAGTCCACCGAATGCAAAGGCGATCTGCGGCCAGAAGTTGAGCTTGTCCCAGTTCCAATCCAGGCGCCAATCGAACACCGTGGCGGGACTTCGCTGGAGAAGATACGTACCGGCCAAGAGTGTCAATAGCGCACCGGTCGCCATTGTCGAAAGGCCGCCGATGTTCCCGAGCCATTTGCCGGTTTGTAGGCCCCGTATGTTCAGCCAGGTTACCGTCCACAATACGGCGACCGAGAGCGTGAGCGCATAGGCCCGATTCTCGGAGAGCGCCGTTCCGGCGCTTCCCAACACAAATGCAGACATGGCTGCGCCGGCCAAAATCAGGCTGGGAAAGTAGAACAGGTTGTTCAGCCAGTAGCAGTACCCGCAAAGGAAACCATGCCAGTGGCCGAAGCTCTCGCGCGTCCAGATGTACAAGCCGCCTTCCTGCGGCATGCGGCGTGCCAGTGCAGACACGCATAGCGCGGAGGGAATGAAGAACAGCAGGCACGCGGAAAGCCACAGCCAAACCGAACCGGACCCGGTGTGTGCCGCCGCTGCCAGCGCGCGCGTGGACGTGACGGCAGCCAGGTTAAAGAGGACGAGGTCGCGGAGGCCGAGCCGCTCAGGCGTGCTCGGGGTGGGTGCAGCCATAGGACTTCGGAACGCGGCCCCCCTTGTTCAGTTCCTCGAATCCGATGGCAGTCTTGTAGTAGATGTTCGCGGTCCAGCCTTTTGCCAGGCGGAAGAACTGCCGTCCGGGCGCGAGGTTCGGGTCCGCGCCTTCGGACAGACTTTGCAGCAGAGCAGTCTGTTCAGTGGGCGAACAGGCGACGAAGGGCTTCTGGTGGCGCGCGAGCGCATATCCGTCCAACCAGTTCAGCCCATCGATAAACGCCGCGCGCTGCGCCTCCGGACCATCGGCGAGCAACTTGTCCAGATGCCGGTTGACGAGCGCTTCTTTCGCACCGGGCGTGTCGGTCTTGGGAATGATGAGCTCGGTTAGTGCGATCACTGTTTCGTTCTGATGGCCGTCGAAGACTTGCGGTGCCCACGCGGCCGGCGCATTCTTGGCTGGTGCGTTCTGGGCAACGGCGGGAAGTGGCAGAATGCCCACGGCCGCGGCGGCTGACGTGGCGCGAAAGAGATCACGGCGCTTCATAGCTATGCCATATGGTATCCGATTGTGTGCGAACGGGGCAGTGCACGCAGGGATTCTCTACAATGACTTGAGTTCTCCATGGAGGAATCCACCCCCCCTCCACAATCCGTATCCCAGAATGTGCCGGCTGCTGCGACGGGTCCCACACCAATAGCTACCCACCCGTATGCTCAGCTACCCGCGCTGATGGTGAGAGTGCGTGAAGGCGATAGTGCCGCACTCGGCGAGTTGTACGATGCGACTTCCGATGTTCTCTACGGCCTTGCGCTGCGCATCGTGAAGCTGGAGTCCGACGCGGAGGAGGTGGTTCTCGATGCCTATGCCAGGGCATGGAGGCTTGCCTCGGAGTTTGACGAACGAAGGGGCAGCGTCTTGGCGTGGCTCACAATTATGGCGCGCAACCTTGCCATTGACCGGCTGCGTGCCAATCAAAGCCGTGGCGCGGCGGTGAGCGAACCTTGGGAGGATCGGCACTCGCCTACCACGGCAGAACCGGGGCCAGAAGCGGCCGCGATCGAAACCGAACGTGGCGCCCACGTACGCCGCATACTGCGCGAACTGCCTGAGGAGCAGCGGGAGGTTTTGAGGCTTGCCTACTTTCAGGGTTTGAGCCAATCCGAGATCGCCGGCGCGCTTGGCATTCCGCTCGGTACGGTGAAGACGCGGGCACGCCTGGGGATGGCGCACATGCGCGACTTGCTTGAGGAGCTTCGCTGATGCCCGACGGGAAAATGCAAGCACGGACGCGGCATCTGGAGGAGCTAGCCTCGCTCTATTTGTTGGGCCTGCTGGACGAAGGAGAAAGGCGCAGCTTCGAAGAGTTGCTGCAGACGCGCGACGAAGGGTCGTCGCTCGCTTTCCGTTCCTTCGCCAATACGGTAGCCGAGTTCACATGTGCCCAGGCCCGCAGCCGGCCACCCGAGGCATTGAAGGCCAAGTTGATGCAGCGCATTCAACACACCGTCCAGGCGGGGAAAGAGAAGCCGCCCCCACGGTTAGGCGCCATCCGGTCGCATGAAGGAGTTTGGCGCGAGTCGGGCTTCAAGGGTGTCTCCTATAAAGTTCTCTTCTACGACCGGGCCGCGGGATTGGTCACTACGCTCGTGAAGATGGAACCCGGCGCCAGTTATCCCGCGCACCGTCACAACAAGCCGGAACAGTGTCTGGTGGTCGAAGGCGATCTTTGGCACGACGACCATGAGTACGGCCCGGGCGATTTCACTTGGGCGGATGCCAATTCCATCGATCCACGCATCAGCTCGAAGACCGGAAACCTGCTGCTCATCATCGGTTCGCGCGAGACCGAATTCGTCAGTTAAGAACTCCCACGGGAAAATTTCTTCGCGTTGGAGATCCATCGCGCCATCCACGGCGTAGGAGTGTGTGAAAGGGACACACACTCGATATGAGAAATGTGCAATCCATGCTCGCATCCGGGCTGGCTTTGTTACTGGCGATGCCGGTCACGGCGCCCGCCGCTAACCATCGCGAAGCGCCCATTACGTCGCTTGACCACAAGGCGGATATTACGGACTTCTTCGCCTTCGTGAGTTACGGGCCCGACCAGGCGGCCGGGCAGACGCCGCAAAAGGTTACCCTGATTCTCTGCGTCGATCCGCTGCTGGAGCCGGCTAACGGGCCCAACTACTTCCCCTTCGATCCCGCGATTCTCTACGAGATCAAGATCGACAACAATCACGATGGTGAAGAGGATCTGGTTTTCCAGTTCCAGTTCGACACCGAACAGCGGTTGCCCGGTTTGTGGCACGTCTACGCCGGCGCGGGGAACGGCCTTGCGGCGCCGCAGAATTCCCCCCCC
>CAYUZM010000143.1:0-9876 GCA_964449665.1 uncultured Solibacteraceae bacterium | reverse complement strand
GGGTGGAATCGGGATCGGACTTCGGGTTCGTCCAGAAGTCCGGTGGACGATAGCGGCTCTGTTGAATGCGGACAGGCCGCGCCGGTGGAGCGGGCGGGGCGACGGCCCCCACCGTCGCCTCCACCGCAAAGTCGAACAACTCCGAGGCGCGCTCCACAGGGACGGGCGGATGGCCGTTGAGGAATCCCATCAGCGGCCCCCTTTCGCGAACTGGATGAACAGCGTCAGCGCCATCGCGCGAACATCCTCACTGGTGAACCGCACAGCGAAGTTGCGCTCCTTGGCGTAGTTCTCGGCACCCTGCGCGGCCGTGATCGCGGCGGCGAGCGCCTGCTTGAGATGCATCAGCGCGGGCCCGCCGATGGTGTCGTGCGTGGTAGCCTGCGCTTGTCGCTCAGTGGGTGGCTGTATCGTCTGCTGAGGCACCGAGGCGGGGGCTGCAACTTTGGACGGTGAGGCCCCCGCACCGACTCTCTCGACTTGCCACTGGATCGACTTGCGGTTGCCCGTCTTCACTTCCTTTTTGGTGATCTGGACTGGCATTCCACGCCGCACCCCGGCTGCAGCGAATTTCTCGCGGATGATGGGAGGAAGGTAGGCTGCTTTCCCATCCTGCAGGGTGAAGTACACCTCGTCGCCGTAGCGGCCCTCTACGTCCTTGCCATCGTCGTACTTCAGGGTGATGACCTGGGGAACGTTGGTTTCAAAACGAACCAGCTCAGCGACGGCCATGTGCGGCCTCCCTTTCCATGGCCGCGAAGCGCAGCCAGGTTTCCAGTTCCGTCAGCGACAGCAGGGCGCCCGTTTGCCCTTCGCTGCCGTCCAGGGTTTCTTGCTTGATTGCTTGCCGCAGCACCGGGCCGAGCAGCATCAGCTCGTCCAGCGTGCAAAGTCTGTTAGGGTCCATCGTTCATTCCTTCTTGCCCCGAGGGGTGGTTGTTTACACATTCAGTATGCTACTAGCGCAAGTAGCTTACAATACCCCTCTCTGAATGTGGGGAATATGCTTCTAGCGCAAGTGAACGTACAATGAAGGCATGAGCAGTGAAGCAGCCGCCGAACTCGGCCGCCAGCGGTGGAAAGGCGTCAGCAAGAAGAAGAGGAAAGAGCACTCCAAGATGATGCACGCCGCCAAGACACCCGCAGAGCGCAGCGCGATCGCCAAGAAGGCCGCCGCCGCGCGATGGGGAAAAAGGGAAGAATCGAGTAACTGAGCTCGCCGCGATGGGCGCGGGCTTAGCGCTTTCGCCGCTCGATCAACTCGTGCAGGTTGTCGATCTTATTGGCAAGCACACGCACGTCCCCGCGAAGAGACTCAATCGCTTTCACGGAACCCCGAGCGCCCTCGCTGTCCACCGTTTCGACGCGCGCGCGAAGGTCGGTGACTTGGGACTGTGTGACCGCTACCGAGCCAACCAGCCCGGCCACCATCACGCCAATTTTCACGTATTCAGCCACCGTCGCCTTCATCGCAAGCCACGCCTTCCTTCGCTCACCAGATCGGCACTGGCATCCCTGAACCCAAGCGGAGGCCCGCCCAATTCCAGCCGCGCCGGCTTCTTTTTCGGGAACAGCCGCTCTGTCAGCAGCGGGCCCACCAGGGGAGTTTGACGGAAGGCGTACACCGCCAGGTCGCGCAGCGCTTTCGCCTTGTCCTTCGCCGTGGGGAGCCGCAGGATGCGGCCGGCAATGTCGGAAACGTCGCTCAGGGCAGGCCCAAGAATAAACCCTTCGACCCGTCCGTACTTCGCCGCTTGCGTCAGATCGCCCAGCACGCCCAGCGCGCCGGATTCCGGCCAGCCTTTCAGCCAACGCCAGAGCAGATCGTCGTCGTCGTCGCGGCCCTTGATCGCGTTCAGCAGCGCCGTCGCCAGTGCGCCCGTCGTGGGCGCAACCAGCGCCATCGTCAGAAGCGTACGCATTCCGCGACCGTAGTTCCCGCTCCGGACTTCGTCCACGATTTCACGTTGCAGCAGCCGAGTCTGCCCGTAGATATAGCTCTTGAACTGGAAAAAGACCTTGCCCGCGGCCGAGCCCGCAAACTCCGGTAGATCCTGTGGCCGAGAGCGGAACTGCGTCAGATCGGAGAACCGCTTCGCCGCAATCAGCACCTCGCCAGGCGCGAGACGGCCGCGCGCGATCGCGCCGGACGGATCGACGCCCAGCAGCTCGCCCAGGCGGCGCCGCGCGTGAGCATCGCCGGGTGTCTTGCCGAGTTGTTCGAGCAGCCGCCGCGCGTACGCCGCGCCCGCGTTCGCCGCTACGATGCGGTTGGCCCGCTCGGTTTGTGAGAAGCCCACGGCGCGCAGGAACCGCGTCAGATGCTCGCCGTCCGCGCCGGCGTGCCGCAGCGATTCGTTGATGACGGACTCCAGCGCCGCGCCCGACTGGACGCCGAACCGCCGCCCCTGTTTCGTCGTCAGCCCGCGCAGGCCTTCGAGCGTGGAAATCAGATCGGACGCGACGAGGGAATTGACGCCGCCCTGGAAGATGTTTCGAACACCAGCCAGGCCAAGCCGGAATCCTTCGAGGGTTCGCAGTGTCCGTGACACGCGCTCCATCGGGGAGTCGCCTTGTTCCGTCTTGCCCATGATCTCGTCGACGGCCTTCAGGAGCCATTGCGCCTTCTTGTCGCCGTCCACGTCCCTGATCTTTTTCGCGAGCTTCTTCACCTTCTCGTTGTCTTGGCCGAGGTACTGAATTTGCGCCAGCCGGATCGACTGCGAGGCGATGGAGTTCGGCAACACTCGCGTCGGGTCCGGGTCGTAGAACGGCAGATTCACCTGCCGCCGATACTCCAGCGAGCCCTGCCGTTTCTGCGATTGCGTACGGTAGCGTTGCAGCTTGAGCCAGGCTTCCGTTTCCGTCTTGGCTTGCCCGGTGCGCACCATGAACTGGATAAGCCGGTCCTCGCGTCCGCCCGTCTGCATGAAACGCACGTAGGCGTCGAGGAAGCTGGCCGCCTGCAGCGCGTTCGAAACCGAGCCGATGCGAACCAGATTATCGAGTACGTCGCGCCGGACCTGCGTCTTGCCGGCCAGCTTGTCCACGTGCGGGAACGTGTGAGGGAAGTAGTAACTGCGCGCCGAAAAGGGCGTGCGCAGCGTGGCGAAAACCTTGTGCCCTTTGTCGAGGGCGGCGTGCTGGAGTTTGGTGAGAGTGATCGGCCGCGGATCGCCTGGGACGATGGTTCGCTTCTCTTTCACGAGCACGCCCGTCTTCATGGCTTCGCCCGCCAGGTCGGACAGGATCGCGCGCACGCCATCAGCCGCCGCCGCGATCTTCGCGTCCTTCGGCGCCGCCCGCCCTTCGAGCACGTCCACCAGGTGGAAGCGGTCCTCGCGCGAGAGCTTGCCCAGCTCGAGATCTTCGAACGCAGCCAGGCGCGCGCCAGCTCGCACTTCGCCTACGTCGGCCGCGCGCGCCAGCAGCTTACCGAGTTGCTTTCCCGCCGCGCCCAGGTTGCTCACCAGGGAACCGAGCGGGCGAACCAGGTCGGCCACGTCGGCGAACGTCGACGGCAGCCGCAGTTCGCCAGAAGTGTCTTTCCAGAGGTCGGCCAGGGTGGATTGCTTCGGAGCTTCCTCGCCGAACAGCGTGCCCGCGCCGGAATCCTTCGCAGGCTTCAGGGACTTCGTGCGGTTGTGGCGGTTGAGGGGAGAGCCGAACTCGGCTGAGAGGCGTTCGCCTGTTAGCCTTTCACGGTCGCGGGCGGCGGCGTCGTTGACTCGGGCGACTTCACCTCTGTCGAAGAGGGAGGCTCCATCATCTTGCGGAAGCGTTCGGCGCGCTCGCGCCGCTCGTCGGGCGATTGAGTTGAGAGTCTTGTCCCCTCCACCGGTTTGTAGCCCGCGTTCGCCTGGTCCTTGTCCTGATCGCTGCTCATAAGCTGACCTCAGTGTAGGGTGAAGAAACGGATTCTCCAATACCCCCTGTTGGGTGGGAGATAGTTGGCGCCACAGCTCCAACGCTTGCGCTTCGGTGAGGCCGAGCTTGGCCCAGCCGGTCGGACCTTCGTGCAAATGCGCGCCGAACTCACTCACCAGTTCAGACGGGTTGTTCGGATACCCGCGTTCCATCAGACTCTCACTGGCCACACCGGCCAGGACGTTCGACTCGATAAACTCGCGCCCTTCGTCCATGCCCAGGCGAGTGTCGAAGTGGTGCCAGTTCTCATGACGCATCAATGCGTCGGCGTCGGCGGCGGTTTCGTCTGCCAGAACAATGCCGCCGTGCAGCTTCCCCGAACGCTCAATCGCACCAGCCAGCCGCCACAGCTCGCGCGCCTTCGAGACTCCGACCTTTCCGAGCAAGATCGAACGACGGAGGTTGTGCGCGGCAGCTTCGGCGCCCGCGCGCGGCATCCAGAAACCCTCGTAGTCGAGTTCCCCGCCGATGCCGGCAGCGGAATGAAGAACCGCAAGGCCCTCGGGGTTCATCATCACTCGCGCCGGGACGCGCCCACTGCCCTGCTCAACGCGGAAGGTCGCCGCGCCGAGAAGATGCTTGGGAACGCCGTAGGGACGCGCGCGATCGCCGCGCGAACGGTTGCCCTCCACGCGCACGGGGTAGCGCTCGATCGCGCGCTCCAGCGCCTCAAATCCCGCCTTGTCGTTGGTGACGTAGTGGACTTGCCCGGCCACGCCGCGCTCCATTCTCACGCCGAGGCCCACGAGCGCGCGCAGGGCTTCCGCGCTGCCCTGGAACTGCACAACGGACGTCCGCGACACGTAGCCGCGGGAGACTCGCAGCCCGCCTTCCAGGGTGTACTGCGTCCCGTTCCGCAGCACGTCCTCATAGAGCTGGCGCGGAGTCACCGCCGCGCGGCCGCCCGAGATCTGTTGCAGGATGCGCCCCGTCGCGCCTTCGCTCGGCACCACACCCACCACGCGCTCGCCCGACTTGGAATCCTGCGCTGCATAGATGCCTTCGTAGCCTGCGTCCCGGATCACGCCCCACCAACGCAGCACCGCGCCGCCGATCATGTCGTAGTCGCGCGTGAAGGTTTCCGGGGTGGCGTCGAACTCTTTCCGCCACGCTTCGAGGACCTCCCCGTGCACATCGTCCGTCTTCATCGACTGGAGCGGTTGGAGTTCCGCCTCAATGGCAGCGACACGTTCCTTCAGACTCTCCAGCCGCTCGCGGTTGGCCGACAAACTCGATTCGTAGTACCGGCTTCCAGGCGACCGCTTGAGCGCGGCTTCGTCGTTGCCAATATTCCGCTCGACCGTTGAGATGTCCCGACGCTTCGATTGGAGCTCGCTATCAAGTTCGCGAATCTGGACCTTCCAGAAGTCGGTAAGGGGCTGCGGACGGCCACCAAGCCGCGCCAGTGGCGTTTTGTGCGGGTGCGGATTGCTGGGCTTCACCACGTACATTGCCTGTTCGGTGGTGCCGTTGGCGTGAACGATGGGCGGCGCCGGATAGGCGAATACAAGCGAGGCTTCGCCCGTGCGGCCATTGACGATACGGTAGACGTCGCCGTCTTCCTGCCGCTTCATCCAGCGGTCTAATTGCACCGGACTCAACCGCTCGTTTTTGTGTTCGGTGCGGATCACCACATGCGTAGTAGGCGCGCCGGAATCGGGATCTTTCGATAGCTCCTGTTGCGAAACGATGGTGGCGTTGGCTCCAGGAAGCACCTTCACGCCCGTGTCGAGCGAGCCTTCCTCTTCGGCCTTCGCCACGGCCGCCTCGAATGAGTCGTAGAACAGATCATAGGCGGCGTTCTGCACATCGGGATCGAGCGAGAGCAGCCGATTCAGCAGCCGGTTGACATTGGTCTGGTCGGCTTCTTCCACATTGGCCGCGCCCGTCAGTTTGTCGATCTTGAGGACGCCCATTTGATCGAGCACGTCGCGGCCATTCATGCCCGTTTCGCCGAGCGCCTGGTCGCGCAGCAGCGTGCGGTAAAACACCTGCGCCGCGGCTGTGCCCTGGTCGCTGTCGAAATTCACTTTGTCGATGGCTTCGGCGTTCGCGCCGGCAGCCGAGCGCGAGCCCTTCGTCAAAGCCCCGAGGGAGCCGAGCCGCTTGGCAATGGTCGAGATGAAACGCTTCTCGCCGCCCAGGTTTGAGACGACCATCACGTATTCGGGCGCGGAGGCTTGGTTGGTGCGGTGCGTGCGGCCAAGCATTTGCATGGCCTTGTCCGCGCTCCATCCGGCCTGCAGCGTAATGTGCAGGCGCGGCTGCTTGTTCTCCTTCGTGTTGTCGGCGTGCAGCGAAATGCCCGTGCTGGCCGCGTTGGACAGGACCGCCACGCGCTTCTTGCCCGCCTGGAACTTCTCGGCCTCAACGATATTGACCTTCTGGCGGGGCGTGCCCGCATCCCCGCGCGTGACGAACTTGCGCGTTGCCGGATCGTAGTATTCCTGCCGTCCGGTCAACTCGGCCACCGCCGCGCGTCCGCCCAGGCCGTCGATGAGCAGATCGAGCGGATTCGCCGGCAGGTGGAGCTCGGCTTCGAGTTCCTTGATGAGTGCATCGCGCATGCGCACGGCTTCGGGGTTCTCGACCGGAATCGGCTTCCCGCCCGGTTCGGGGTTCGGACGCGTAACAGGAATCTTGATCTCGTTCCCTTCGCTGTCGACGGCGTCGGCGTACTGTTGCGTGGGGAAGCTGTTTCGAACGAGGCTGATGAGGATGTCGCGCGGGCCGAAGTCGAGATCGTCCGTCTCGTCGTCGTCGGTTGCCGCATCCGACTTCACCTTCTGGCGATTCTGCGCGGCTTCGTTGGTATTTACCAACGTGATCACCACCGAATAGCCATCCTCCAGGCCGCGCTGTGCCGCCTCTATGGCAGCGGGCGTCTTCATTGCCGTGAGCAGCAGATTGAAAAAGCGTTGCTGAGAGGCGAAGAACTGCGCCATGAACCGTGCGCGCGCCTTCGTGTCAGTAGCGTTGGCCGCCTCCATCGCGGCGTCCGCTCTGCCGGTCACATCGCGCCATGCCTTCGCCGCCTTGCGGTAGATCTCTTTCTGGCCCTCGTTGAGTTCGGCGGTCGCGTCCTCGCGCAACACGACGCCCTTGAAGCTGATCGTGCGCGAGAGGTAGCGGCCAAGCGCCTTCATCTCCCTCGCAACCAGTTCCATGGCCGACGTGCCGCCCGAGGCGATGGAGTTCAGGAACGCTTGAAAGCCGCCAGGGAACGCGGTTTTAGGACCCCACAGGCCGAGCCGCCCGAGGTAGCCCATGTTCCGCAGCTCGCTCGCGGCCGTCGCCGACACATACGTCACGCGCAGTTTCTTGAGCTTCTCGTTGAGCTTCGCCACGGCCTTGCCGGTGTCGGTAGGCTTGGCCCCCATCGCGGCGACTGTGTTCTTGAGCGCGTGCGCTTCATCGAATACGACAACCCCGCCCTCGCCGTCGCCGGCAGCGTTCACCCACTGGATGAGCTGCTCGATTCGTTCGTTGCCCTTCTTGTCGGTCGAGCGGAGGTTCGAATACGTCGTGAACAGCACGCCCGAGTGCGCGATTTTGTCGCCGCCCTTGTAGGCGTCTTGGCGTTTGAGCGAGCGCGCCAGGTCGTGGGCTCCGATGCCTTCGAGGTCGCGGATCGCGTCCTCGACCAGCCGCCAATTCTCAGTGACCCAGGTGAGCCGCTTGTGCCCCTTGAGCCAGGCGTCGTAGAGCACAGCGGCAATTTGCCGCCCCTTGCCCACGCCCGTCCCGTCGCCGATCACCGCCGAAGCCCGCGAGCCATCGGGCAGCAGCGTTTCATTCGCCTGCACGGCGATGAGCACGCCCTCCAACTGCACGGCGGAAATCTTGCCTTCGTCCACCAGCCATTGAGGGAGCGCGAGCTTGGCGTCGAGCTTCGGCAATGCGACCGACGCCATCGTTTTGGTTTCGACGATGTGCCCCGGATGCTCCGGCCCTTGGATGGAAGGACGGTATTCGACGAAGGCGCCGGTGTCCTCGGCCGCCGCGCCCGCGTGGTCGGAGGGCTCAATCTTTACGGGGGTTCTAACCCGCTCAGAATTGCTCGAACGACGTCCATCATCGGGACGTTCGGGAGCAGATGGAGCCTCATGTGCGGTGCTTCGTGGAGCAGGGTCGTCAGGCCGAGCGCTGGGCTCCACTCGTCCAGTTGGCCGTTGAAGTCCTCCAGGTCGATCCGCAGGCCCAGTTCGTCCGCTATCTGGCGGCACTCCTTGGGATGCATCCCCAGCGCCAGGGAAAAGCGATCCTTGGCCATTAGCCAGGCCACTTCCGGACTGTGCGGGCCCAGGCGCAACAGCATCTTTCTGTCGATCTTCAGCGAGCTTCCCCGTAGCCGCATAGGCCTCCTCTACAGTCTCAAAATTCCCGACGATGGGCGCGGCCAGGCGCGCCGCTACCGTCGCCCCAGGCGTCGGGCCCGACTTGTCGATGACGATGACCTGGACCGGGAAACTAGTGCCGTACTTGGCGTATTCCTTGCCCGAAATCCGCACGTTGGCGCGGACGTTGTACTTGCCGGTGATGCGTTCCCAGGCGGCGCGTGCGGCGGGAACGTGCATCGCCGTGCCCTCGCGGTTCATGAACGAATCGCGGCCCCCGGCCAGGATGGCGACCAGCCGCCCGCCGTTCTCGAGTCTCGCCAGCGCGGATTCGAGATGCTGCCATCCGAACTTCGTCTTATTCCCGCTGTCCTTGGTCAACAGGCCCGCCGAGAAGGGCGGATTCATCACTACCAGCGTCGGCTTCACCGCCTGGTCGAGCATCGCGTCGATAATCTCGGCGTTGTGCTCGGATGGCTTCACGCCGAGGACGCCTTCGGCGAGCTGGGCGCGCTCCGGGTCGATCTCGTTCGCATGGACCTTGCCCACCACGTCGCGCAGCATCGCCACCAGGCCACCGGTCCCCGCCGAGGGTTCGAGCAGCACGTCGGCCGCGCCGGCAGCCGCCAAACGGTCGACCAGATAGGCAATGTGCGGCGGCGTCGAGAATTGCTGGCGGCGTATCTGTTCGTCGTCGCGTACCGTCTGCGTCGCCAGCTTGCCGAGCATGCCCCGGAGCTTCGCCGCGGCCTCATCGAACGGCATCGCGAGCAGCTCGGGCCCGTGATCGGCGAGCCAGCCGTTGAGCGCGGCTTCCTGCGCTTCGTAGATCTCGCGCTTGGTGTACTTCCCGTCCGCCCGCTTGCCGCCGTAGACATCCTCGGCGATGCGCTCCAGCCGCAGGCGGATGTCCTCGCCTTTCTCGATCGCTTCGCGGACGCGGGCAATCAGCCGCCCTTGCGGGGTTTCCGCTTGGGTTTCGGCTTCGGCCTCGAGGAGGTCGTCAGCTTGCAGCCCCCCGCTTGCTGGAGCCGGTTGAGCAGGCTCGGAAACTGGCCGCTGGTCATCATCGGTTGCTGCCTCCTGTGGTGGATCGAATAGCCCGCCCTGCGTCCCGGCAGCAGGCGTGCTCTTGCCCGGCACAAAGACCTTGGGCGGGCCCACCATCACCCAATCGCGCCCTTGAGCCTTCAGCCGCACACCGTGATAGCCGCCCATCGGGTCGTCACGGTCGGTCGGCCCCGGATAGACCGCGCTCTCCCCCTGGAAGGATTCAAAGGGAACCAATTCGTAGGCGGTTGCTTCATCCCCGCGAAGGCTGATCGCTACGTGCAGCGCGCCATTGTGGCGGAAGGGTTTCCGAATCGGTGACTTCTCACCGATGCGGTCGGCCGAGTAGGAACCTCGAATGTCGCCGGTTACGTACTGTAAGCGCCGCGGATCGACCTCAATGCGCTCCAATTCGGAGCGCTTGGGCTGGGGCGACACTCCCCCGACAGGTTCTTGTCGGGTGTCGTCGGGGGTTGTCGCGGAAACTGGAGTGGGCGCTTCCGGTGCCGCCACCGTCTTGGCGTAGGCAATGGCCGCGGCCTGGTCCGTGAAAATCCGCACG
>CAYUZM010000142.1:0-9909 GCA_964449665.1 uncultured Solibacteraceae bacterium | reverse complement strand
CTCCGTCGTCGCGCACCTGATCGCCCTCGCCCTCTGGATCTTCGTTCCCGTTCCCGATCCCTACCAGCCCGGCCAGAACGGCGGCGAATCCACCCTCCGCCTCACCCCGCTCGTCATGCCCCCGGAGCTCGTGAAGCCCCGCCAGCAGGCCCAGGCCAACACCCCCGCCGACGTCACGCTCGACAAACTCCTCGCACCGCCCGTTCCCAGGCCCCAGCCCTCCCGCGTCAGCGTCCCCGCCCCGCCCACCATCCGCATCCCCACCCCAGGACCCGCGCCCGCCGCCCAGCCCAAGCCCATCGAGGCCCCCAAAATCGACGTCAAGAACCCCGAGCCTTTCGAGGTCGCCAAGAGCCTGCCTCCCGGCATCGGTTCGCCCACCGCGCCCCCGCAAATCCAGCCCGCCGAACGTCCCGCCACCCAGGACCCGCCTAAACTCGCCTTTGAAAACGTCGGCGGAGCCACCGGCATCCGTCCGGGCGGCAGCGCCACCGCCGCCCGCATCCCCACCCCGCCCAAGAACACCCTTGAAGAGGCCACCCGCGCCGCCGCTCGCGGACGCGGCAGCGGCGGTATCACCGTAGGCGACCTCGGCGAAGGCCTAGGCGGCGTCGCCCCCTCTCTCGGCCAGCCCACCGGTCCGCCCAAGAACCTCAGCTCCCTCGAGCTCATGAGCGACCCCATGGGCGTCGACTTCAAGCCCTACCTCATCCGCATCCTCGCCACCGTCAAACGCAACTGGCAGGCCGTCATGCCTGAGAGCGCCCGCATGGGCCGCCGCGGCCGCGTGCTCATCCAGTTCGCCATCTCCCGCGACGGCAGCGTGCCCAAACTCGTCATCGCCTCGCCTTCCGGAGCCGACGCGCTCGACCGCGCCGCCGTCGCCGGCATCAGCGCCTCCAACCCGTTCCCCCCTCTTCCCAACGAATTCCAGGGCCAGCAGGTGCGCCTCCAGTTCACGTTCCAATACAACATGCCCACCCAATGAAATACCGCTCCACGCAATGCCCACCCGCTGTACGCCAGGCCTCCCGGCCCACCCCATGACGCGCCGCTCCATCCCATGAACTACCGCCTCGCGCCCATGAACCGCCGCCCCATCCCATGACCCGCTCCCGCCTCCGCATCGCCCTGGCCTCGTTTGCCGCCCTCGCCGCCGCCGCCGCGTTCCTCCTCACCGGTGAAGTCCGCCTCGTCGTTTGGATCTTCCTGGCCGGATTAGGGGTGAAAAGCTGGATCGCATACAAGAAAGAAACATTGGGCTAACCGGAGCTTCCCCCCAGGACGCGCCTAGGAATTCAGGTAATCAGTACCTGGGGCCTTAAGGTGTTCTTCCGACTTACTTGGTTATAAGGATCTGCTCTAATCATCCGAAGAGACTAAATGAGTCAGGGAGAGTGTCTTGAGCAAACGTCCCGATTTGGAACATCCGTTTCGAATTGGCACGTCGATTTGGAACGGCCAGTTTCAACTCGGAACGGTGGTGTGGCATACAGATGTCGCCGCACCCGCAACCAAGTTCCGGGGAGATGAATCCGCTCCAACCGTGCAACGGCTACCGGCAACCGCCTAAAGCCCGCGCTACCAGCAACATCAAGACGCTCTGAAGGCCGCCAAGAGCCCTCCTTGCTCGACCGTTTGGCTCCGGCTCGGGAACGATCACCAGAGATGGTCTCCCATTTGCTCTCAGTAGGGCATCAGGTTTCTACCTGAGTCCCAGTCAGGCTTCGAATTTGACCAGGGTTCGAATGCCACTGTGTAGCCGGTCCAATGTTTCTGGAGGATTTGGTATGCCCGCGAGTCGTGCCGCTGCCGTTAGGGTCAGCACAACATCGAGAATCAGTTCCCGCCGTGGAACCGCCGCCGTAGCGACAGCAAGGCAGGTGGAGCCACAGCCGGTTCCCACTACTACCCGCGACCGTGTGATCCTGGAGCACCTGCCGTTGGTGAAAGCCATCGCGGTGCGGGTCCACGAAAACCTCCCTGTTCACGTCGACCTCGACGATTTGGTGCACGCCGGCATCCTGGGACTGTTCGACGCCGTCACCAAGTTCGACCCCGAAAAACAGGTCGCCTTCTCCAGCTATGCGAAACATCGCATCAAAGGCGCCATTCTCGACAGCCTCCGCCAGCTCGACTGGGCGTCGCGCGATCTCCGCCGCCGCCACAAACAAGTGGAAGCCGCCACGCGCGACCTCGCCGCCACTTTGCAGCGCAACCCCACCGAAGCCGAAGTCGCCGAAAAGATGGGCGTCAAAGAAGAACGCTGGCGCACCATGATGGTCGACCTCCGCAATGTTGGCCTCATCTCCGCTTCCACGCGCGTCCAGGAAGGCGACGATCTTCCCGCGCCCGACTTCCCCAGCCGCCCCGAAACGCAGCCCGACGTCATGTGCGTCCGCGAACAGATGCGCTCGGCCCTCTCGGAAGCTATGAAGATCCTCCCCGAACGTTACCAGAAGGTCGTTCTGCTCTACTACAGCAACGAGATGACGATGAAGGAAATCGGTGGCGTCCTCGGAATCAACGAAAGCCGCGTCTCCCAGATCCAAAAGTCGGCCCTCGAAAAGATGGCCGTCGTTCTCGAACAGAGCGGCATTAAATCCAGCGCGGCCTTCGCCGAATAGTCAGCTTCTGGGCCGGCGCTCCGGGGCCGGCCCACCGCCCTTATCCGCCAGACGCTCACCCGACTCTCGGGCCTCGTCGCCTAGGCCCATCTCGCCAGCCTCCCCGCCTGCGCCCGACTCCCCGATCTCGACTTCCCACGCACATCCCGGCACCCGGGCCCGCGCCCGTCTCCTCTACTCGATCGAAATGCTGTATGGCATCAGCCGCAAGTACGCGCCATTTCGCATCACGCGCCAGTCCAAGCCCGGCGTCAACTCCCGCAGCATCCGCGCCGCCCGAGCCTGCAACCAGGCGTCCGGACCTTGTGCCAACGTCTCCACCGGGGTCGCAAAAATCTGCTCGAATACGCTCTTCTTCGGCGGATACGGAATTAGTTGCACCGCTTCCCCTTCCGCGATCTTGGCGCGCTGCTTGATCAATCCGATCGCCGTTTCCAGGCCGCCCATCTGATCGACCAGCCCGTTCTGCTTGGCTGCCGCGCCCATCCACACGCGTCCGCCGGCGAATGGCTCGACATCGCCGACCTTCTTCTTCCGCCCGTCGGCCACGCGCTGCAGGAACGTCCGGTAAATCGCCTGAACCCCTTCGTGCAGCTTGGCCCGTCCGGCCTCGGTCAGCGGCCGCGACGAGGTATCGATCGCCGCATTCTTGCCGCGCGCCAGGATCTCGACGTGAATGCCCAGCTTCTCGTACAGCTTCTCCAGATTTACCTTGCCGAAAATGACGCCAATCGAGCCCGTAATCGTGTTCGGATACGCCAACACCGGGTCGCCGCTCATGGCGATGTAGTAGCCGCCGGAGGCCGCGACATCCGACATCGAGATCACCAGAGGCTTCTTCCCGCTGAGCCGCTTCACCTCGTGCAAAATCTCATCGCTGGCAATCGCGTCCCCGCCCGGGGAATCCACGCGCAAAATCACGCCGCGAATCCGGTTGTCTTCCGCGGCGTCCCGCAGCAGCTTCGTGAACGTGGTCGAATAGATCGCCTCGGTTTCGTCGAACCCGCCCGGCGAGCTGCCGCGCAAGATCGCCCCTTCCCCCGAGATCACCGCGATCCGGTTCTTGCCGTCCAAACCCAGGCTCGACGCGGGAATCTTCATGTACTCGCGGTAGGCGAGCTTGGTCAACTTGTCCTGCTTCAACCGCGACTTGAGCTCGTCCAGGTATTGGTTCTCATACATCAGGCCGTCGATCAGGCCCGACGAAACGGCCTTCGGTCCCAGCAGCGGACCGTCGTCCACCAGTTGCCGGACCTCTTCGATCTTTTTTTTCCGCCCCTCCGCTACCGTTGCCAGAAAACTGTTGTGCACCTGGTCGAGAATCGCCTCGGTCGTCGCCTTGGTTTCAGGTGAGGGCGCGTTTTTGCTGTAGGGGTCGAGAGCGTCCTTGTGCGGCCCGACATTCTCCACTTCCATCTGCACGCCCAGCTTGTCCAGCCCCTGCTTGAAATACATCAGCTCGGCGCGCAGGCCGCGGATGAACAGCACGTCCTCGCTGGTCATGTAGATTTTGTCGGCGGCCGTCGCGAGGTAGTATTCGCGCGTCCCCGGATTGCGCAGGTAGCAGTACACCGGCTTGCCCGACTTGCGAAAACGGATCAGCGCCTGCCGGATCTCGTCCAGCTTGCCCCAGCCCGCCTCCACACCAGCCGGCTCGAAGGCGATCGCCGCCACCCGTTTGTCGGCCGCGGCCTTCCGCAACAGGTCCCACAGGTCGACGACGGTTACCGGCGATCGCGTTTCAAAGAACGGGATCGGAATTTCCGGCCGCGCCACTTCAAGCACAGGGCCCTGGAGCTTCAGCATGAGCGTGGACCCGCCGCTGATCTCCGGCTTCCGGTCGCCCAGCCGCACCATGGCGAATCCGGCGATGATCACCGCCAATCCGGCCAACAGGAATCCGGCAATCAGACCAATCAGAAATTTTTTCATATTGTTAGGTACCCGCCCGCTACGTCCGGCCAAATATCGACTGGCCCGCCACACCCGGTCCGATTACGCCCGGCAGATCATGCCCAGCCAGATCGCACCCGGCCAAAGTACGCCCGGCCATCTATCGACCGGCCCGCTCGGTCCGGCCAGATTGCGTCCGGCCCAACTTCGCTTCGCCGGTTCACGCCCCGGCCAGAATCTTGTCCACTCGCTTGCTGACATCGGCCAAATACGCCCGGTCACCGCCGGACAACTCGACCGTCGCCGAGCCCTTGTAGCCGATCTCGGTCAGCGCGGCATGAATCGCCTTCCAGTCGATCTCGCCCTCGCCCAGGTTCACGAACTCGGCCTCGCGCTTGCGCGTCTCGCGGTTCTGCTGAAACTTGAAATCTTTGAAGTGGAGCTTCACGATGCGCTTGCCGAGGGCGCGAATCCAATCTTGCGGATAGCCCCACAACACCACGTTGCCCACGTCGAAATAGGCTTTCACCCAGGGACTCTTGAACTCGTCCACGTAGTGGGCGAACTCGAGCGGGCTGAGCAGGAACTTGTTCCAGACCTCTTCGACGGCGATGACCACCTTGTATTCGGCGGCCATGGGGATAAGCTCGCGGATGCGCGCCTGCGAACGCTTGTAGGCGTCCTGGTAGCTGGTTTCGGGATTGACGACGGCGGGAACGAGAAGGACGGTGTCGGCGCCCCACAGCTTGGCGTTGCCCAAACTGGTGCGCATGGCTTTCATGCTACGCGCCACCACCTCCGGATCGCCCGAGGAGAGCGGGTACTGCCAGTGGTCGCCGTTCATCACCGAATGGATGCGGAGTTTTGCCTGGTCGGCGGCTTTCTTGATCGATTCGGCTTCCGCCGGATCGTTGATCTGCGGGCACTCCATCTCTTCGAAGCCCACCTCGCGCGCGAGTTGGAACCGTTCAAGGAGCGGAAGCTGCTTGGGCAGCATGCTGTAGAGGACGGCTTTCTTGATGGGGAGCGGAGCCGCTTGGGCGGAATTCAGCCCGGCGTACAAACCTGTCGCCGCGGTTGCAGTAAGAAACGATCGCCTGTTCATAGCTTTCCTGTTGCCGATTGTATCGCGCCCTTCCGGGCGGCGAACTCCGCGCAAGGAGAGAACAGGTGGGATTTAGGCCAGATTCGGAATCTTGATGATCTTCTTCTGGATAGCGTACTGCACCAACTGCGCTTTGTTGTGGATGTCGAGCTTGCGCATCAGATTGAACTTGTGCGCTTCCACGGTCTTCACGCTGAGGTTCAGGTCGCAGGCGATCTCTTTCACCGAGTTGCCTTCGGCGAGCATCTTCAGCACTTCGCGTTCGCGGCCCGTGAGCGTGGCGAAGCGCGGCATGCGGTTGGCGGACTTGATGCGCGAACGGAAGTCGTCGACCAGTTGCGACAACATGCGCGGACTCAGGTAGCTGCCGCCGCGGAAGGCGTCGCGGATGGCCGAAACCAGTTGGTTCGACGGGCTGTCCTTGAGCACATAGCCGCTGGCGCCCACTTCCATGCCTTCCACCAGGTAATCCTCGTCGTCATACATGGTGAGGAACAGAACTTTGGTTTCGGGGCGGTTCTTCTTGATCTGGCGCGTGGCCTCGAAGCTGCTCAAACCCGGCATGCCGATGTCCATCAGGATGACGTCCGGACGGGTCTCATTGGCGCGGTCGACGGCGTCGCCGCCATTGGAAGCCTCACCCACCACTTCCATATCCGTCTCGGCCGAGATCAGGGTGCGGATTCCCTGCCGGAAAAGAGTGTGGTCATCAGCCAGCAAGATTCGGATTTTAGCCATGGCGTTTCAAAGTCTCCTTCACTACTGCGGTCTAGCCGCGCGGTCCGCTTCCCGGTGAATCACCCGGAGGGCCGCGATCATCTGCCAGCCGATGTTGTCGTTCCTACCGCTTCGGCGAGTGATCGCCGCGAAAATTCCACCTGCCTGCGCGAACTCATCGCGAGCACATCCTCGGGGATGGGCAGTTCCACCTTGATCCGGGTGCCGGACTTCGCTCCCGCGCCATTGCCGCGGGACGGACCACCCGTTTTGCTTGCCCCCGGTTTACCCTTCGCGCGCTTCACTTTCTTTCGCGAGTGAATGTCACACGTTCCCCCGAGCAGCGCCACGCGCTCCCGGATGCCGGCCAATCCAAAGGAACCGGTCTTCTGTTGCGCCTCGTCCAGATCGAAACCAATGCCGTCATCTTCCACAACGAGACGCAGTAGTCCATCGGCGGTCCGCAACGAAAGGTTTACGGTTTGACACTGAGAATGCTTGGCAATGTTATGGAAACATTCCTGGAGAAGCCTGTAGAGGATGACCTCAAGCTGTTTGGGCAGCGGGTCCATCTTCCCCATTTGCAACTTGATACGCCAGGGATGCATTTCGCGGTAGCGGTTGATCAACTGGCGGATCGCCGCCGGTAACCCTAGCTGTTCGAGCACGGCCGGCGACAGCGCGGCAATCAGCCTGCGGATCTCCAGAATCGTCCGCTCAGTCATCTCCCGCGCCTCGGCCAGTTTTCCCTTGCACTCATGCATCGAGGCCGGCAGTTCGCCCTCAATCATCTCCATTTGCAGGCGGATGCACAGCAGATCCTGTCCGGTTTGGTCGTGCAACTCGCGGCTGATGCGCCGCCGCTCGACCTCTTCCACGTGCATCATGCGCTCGGCCAGCAGCCGGATCTGGCGCTCCCGTTCGGCGAGATCCACCACGAGCTGTGCCTTTTCCACGGCGCGCAAGCAGCGCTCAGCCGCTGCCGTCAGCAGTTCCAACTCCCGCGGAAGCCACTCGTATGGCTTGGAAAATCCAAACTGAATAATGCCCGCCAGTCGCTCGCCCGAGATCAGGGGAATCGACCAGCAACTGCGAAACCGGTTGATCCAGCTCGAATCCATGAGCGAGGCCTGATGGCCGCCCACGTCGTTCCGGGCCAGCCCAAAGCACAAAGGCTCGCGCAGTGCTTTCTCACGCCCATTCAAGGGATGCGCGTCCGGCGTTGCGCCAAACATCGCACCACCGCTGGCCGACTCCCAATCGAGCGTTGCCCGGCGGTGCATCACACCCGTTCGCGGATCGGCGAGATACCAATGCGCCGCGTTGGCGCGGCTAAACCGGGCCAGAATCGAGAGAAACCGGTCGAGCAGGTTGTCCAGCCCCTCGGCCTCCAACTCCGCCCAGAACATCTCGTAAAAGGCCTGAGTTTCTTCTTCGCGCACCTGGTAGTAAGAGTTGTTCAACGCCAGCATGACGTAGAACTGCAACTGCTCGCGTACCCAGTGGAAATTCTCGAACTCCTCGGGATTCCGCCGCTTCAATAGCGGGGTCAGCAAGGTATCGTATTCGCGCAAAGCGAGCACAATATCGCCCGGCGAGAGGTTCAACTTCGCCAGCCGCCTGCCGTGATATTCCACCTGTTCCAGGAACTGCGACGGTCCTCCGCCGCTGGCGAGCACTCGCGCCGCCGCTCCCGCCGTCAGATAGACGAGCGCGCCCCGCTGCCTGGGCTCAAACCCCAGTTCTTCCAATCGCTTGAGGAAGCGTACTTCCAAGCGGCCGCTTTCGGGCTGCAACAGCACAGCCAAGCGTTCGAGAAAAGTTAACAGCTGCTCACTCAGTGTCCCCGCAGCGTCGGCGAGCACCGTTGGAGCCTTCTTACCAGGCACTAACCTTACTATCGGGGCCAGAGTGGGGAGTCTTTAGCGCAAGTGTCGGTAAAACGGTACCTGAGGGATTCGGATTAATCCTTGCCCATCCTCACACGGAGCAGCTTCGCGATCTCATCTTGTTGATTCGCTTCAGCCGCGGCGGCTGGGGTTTGTCCCTGGGCGTTGGTAAGGTTGGGGTCCGCCCCTTTTTCCAGGAGAAGCTCTACCACCCCGGTCCTACCCCAAGCAGCGGCCACGTGCAGCGGTGTTGCCAACGATCCGGTCTCGGCCGCCTGCACCTCGGCGCCCGCGCCCAGCAACAGCTCGACCATCGCAATGTTGCCGCCCAGTGCCGCGTCATGCAAAGGTGTTGCCCCCTGCTTGCTCCGCGCCTTCACGCTCGCCCCGCGCGCCAGCAGCAGCCGCGCCAGTTCGATGTGCCCCTTCAAAGCCGCATCGTGCAGCAGCGTCGATCCGGCGGAGGTTGCCATGTTTGGGTCGGCGCCATGGTCGAGCAGCAGTGTGGCGATGTCGGTATACCCGCGCAGCACGGCATCCGCCAGCGTGCGCGCCGCCTCCGATCCCGGCTTCACGCCCGCATCCATCAACGCCCCGGCGCTCTTCACCTGCCGCACACGCAGCGCCAGCCCCAGCGCCGTCTCTCCATCCGCATTCCGCAGCGTGGCATCTGCCCCTTTGGCGAGCAGCAGCCGCACCGTATCGTCGTGACCCTTGGCCGCGGCCTCGTGCAACGGGGTGGACTGCGTTTTCGGCGTCCGCACATTGGCCCTCGCGCCGCGCCGGAGCAGCAGTTCCACCACCTCGGTCTGCCCTTTCCAGGCCGCCTCGGCCAGCGCCGTTGCCCCGGCCGCGTCGGGAAGATCCACCTCGACGCCCGCGTCGAGCAGCAGCGACACAATGCCCGCGAACCCGCGATTGGCGGCCAGGTGCAGCGGCGTCGCCCCTGCGGCCGAGGCCAGCCGCGAATCCGCGCCCCGCTTCAGCAGCAGGCTCACCAGCTCCTCGTGATTCGTGATCACGGCATAGTGCAACGGCGCCGAGCCGCCTTCGCGATGCCGCACATTCGGGTCGGCCTTGGAGTCGAGCAGGAGCGTCGCCATGGCAAAATCGCCCGCCCAGGCCGCGTCGTGCAGGGGAGTGCCGCCGAGGGAATCGCGCTGGTTTGGGTTGGCACCGCGTTGCAGGAGTTGCCGCACGGCGGCCACGTCGGCGGAACGCACCGCCGCCGCGAGATCCGTTTGATCCGGCTGCTGCGCGATGGCCGCCGCGCACGCGATTGCGAAGAAGCAGCTAGCGCGCGTGGCCCTGGCCATAAAGAATGACGCCCGGCCGCGCGTTGGTATGCTTGCCCTGTTCGAGCACCACTTTGCCGTTCACCACCAGGTACTCGACGCCCTCGGCATACTGGTGCGGCTTTTCGAAGGTGGCATGGTCGATGATCTTCTCCGCGCTGAACACCGTCACGTCGGCCGCCATGCCGGGCCGCAGCACGCCGCGATCCCACAGGCTCAGTTTTGCTGCGTTGGCCGAGGTCATCTTGCGGATGGCTTCTTCCATGCTGATCACGTGCTCGTCGCGCACATAGCGGCCGAGCACGCGCGGGAACGTTCCGTAGTAGCGCGGATGCGGGTTGCCGCGCGCAAGGGGTCCGGTGGTTGAGACGGCCGTGCCGTCG
>CAYUZM010000141.1:0-9928 GCA_964449665.1 uncultured Solibacteraceae bacterium | reverse complement strand
CTGCGTCGGCCCCGCCAGGTATGCGCCGTAGGCGTTGTTGACGATAGCGAGAGACACCTTCCGAGTTCCGGACGCAACCTTCGCCCAGACGTAGAACGTGTACGTGCCGCCGTCCACGAGGCCCGCGATCTGCTGTTGAATGATCGGAGTCGCTGTACTCGCGGTTACGGTGTCGGCGGTCGCGTTGCCGTCGGGAGCGGCCGTGTTGTTGGAGGTCACCGAGCAGGAACCGCCGTTCTTGTCCCACGTTCCGACGCTGAAGTCCTCCGAGTACTTCGCCATGTTTTCGAATGCGCCGCCGACGGTCTGGTACGAGCTGCGCCGCCTCGATGCGTCCTCGGGTAAGGTCGTCGCTTACGCCGACGTGATTCTCTCGCTCGACGCGCGCGGCTCCGTCCGCCTGTCCGGGTTCTCCGTATTCACCGCCAGCAGCGGCGCGCTGCGCGTCGCCTCGCCCGCGCGCAAAGGCACGCAACGCTATTTCGATATCGTCACCCTGCACGGCCCCATCCGCCAGCAGATCGAGCGCGCCGTGCTCGACGAGTACCAGCGGCAGTGCGCCGCCGCGGGCTGAGCTTTCCACGGGCCAGCGGAGTGCGGTCCGCTTTTCAAGTCCGGGCAGCCGGTTGACCGATCCGGTCCGGGGGTGAGGCGCGGGCCTACAGCTTTCCTCCACCAACAGCCGGACGAAACCCGGCGGCTGGCCCTCCAGTTTTTCCTTGCCGCTTCCGCTTCGCGCATTGCGCTTGAGGCGAAACGGTGGAAGTGTGCGCGAAGGTTCCTCCCCGCAGGCGGTTGAACGACACGGAGTGTCCTCACCCTAAAAGCGGGACGGGGTGGGGTTCCCAAGGGGCGGGCCGGACAGCCCGCCCCTTGGCAGAGACCAGATTCCGAGTCCCGCCCCGTTGCTTGAAGGGAGAAGTGTGTCCTCATGGCCAGCAGCACCGAACTTCGCGAGGCCTGGGGCGGTTTCCTCAGCCGCTATCCCTGGGACTGGTTCCTCACCCTCACCTTCCGCGAGCCCGTGCCTTCGTTCACCGCGCACCGGCGTTTCCAACGCTTCGCCCATGACATCGAGAACGCTGCGGGCCTCCCCGTCGCCTGGTTCCGCGCCGACGAGTACGGCCCCGCCGGTGGACGACTCCACATCCACGCGCTCATGCTGAACACCGCCGCGCTCTCGCGCCTCTTCTGGATGGACCGCTGGCAGCAGCACAACGGCTACGCACGCATCTTCCCCTTCGACCCTCAGCAAGGAGCCGCCTTCTACTGCTCCAAGTACGTGACGAAGACAAGCGGGGATTGGGATGTCAGCGACAACCTCTCAGGCTTCCGGCAGTCTCAACCCGCCCTGTTCGGCTAGCCAGCCCCGTCAGGCATGCCCCGCACTCGCGTTTAGAAGTCCGTCAACGCGCCTCAGGAGGCTCGCCGCCCTTAAAACCCCTGCGGAGATTCGTGAACGCCTTGTAGCGGACGGGGAGGGGGTTTGCAGGGATCGTTCATTGCGATGAAGGTGAATCGTAACGCTCTTCGTTGTGCCAACCGAATCCCGGTAACTGACCAAAACACTCCTCGATGGCCGCCTTCAGCGCTTGAGACAAAGCAGGCCAACGAGTATCAACGGATGGATCTATGTCTTCTTGGCCCGCCTTTTTCATCTGACAAGATAAAATGCTGACAATAACAGATCGCGACGTCCTCTCCTTAATCACCACAGAGATTCCTGCGTCATGGCTGTTCATCTCACATCGGAACCAGACACTATCCCTGCCCTCTCTCATCGGATCGGTGACCGTAAAGTGAACAGAACGCAGTGATCGGATTATTGGCCCGGCCACTGCGAGCGCTGACGGGTCCGGTCGAAACAGAGCCAGCATCCCGGCGGCCCCCTCAGGCGGCACTACACTCGCTGGAATCTCAAAATCGATCCCCCCGAGAACACGGACATTGCTCACTTAAGGCCCCATCCCTTGAGGAAGGCAGCGCAAGCCGCCCTAAAGCAACTCCCTGCTGCCGCCCCTGCCCCTGCGCCCATAGCATTAACCGGACCTGGTCGTAGGATTTTCAACGAAAAGTTGAAGAGCGCTTTACCTGCAAACCGAGCCGCGCCTGCCTCGGTAACCGTAACAGCAGCGCCCTCAGCGCCCAAGTTCATCCCGTGAAGCCATGGACCACCACTCGCCCTGAAGGCTACATGCCAACCACCAAAGAAATTGTTACCAACAGCTACCTCCATACTCGGTAAGGCCGCGACCTCAGCGGCTACCGGTAGGGCCATAAGCGCTCCTGTTGCAACCGCTGCTGTGTTCACTACTGTTGCAGAGTTGTGCCACAACTGCTTGTTGCCCTGGAACAACTCCTGCCCAGCGTCATTCAAGTCAACATCGGTTTGCTTATAAGTCCCGGTCTGAGTGCGTGAGCCGTCGTCGTTCCTTGTGTAGATTTTGCCTCCAGAAAACGACATGTTCCCTTTGTTGTCCTTCTGGAACTGATTGAACTGGCTGTCCGTTAGTTCGTTCTTTTGCTCAGTGCAGTTGGTTTCCTTGCCATCACTGCCAACTTGGCAAATTCGATAGGTTTGGCCATCCGGGTCGGTGTACAAAAGCGGATTGTTCCGCCCGTAGGCGTACATATTCCAACTCTGTGGATCGCTCGGCCAGCCCGATTTCGGATCGGCTGATGTAAACCGGCCTTGCGCGCCGCTGTGGTAGCGGGCAAGGAAGTAATCCAACCCCGTCTCGGCATCTCGTTCTTTGCCGGTACTGCGGGATCTTCTGTCTTCGTCGCACACGCAGGGAGCGAACCTGGGTGCGATCAGGAGGTTAACGTCGGGACGTTCCCGGTGTAAGGTCAGCGCAAAGCGTTCGATGCCTTGATGCGGTTTTTCGACTACCGGCGGAGTGCGCGGGATGCTGGCGAAGGCGGGCAGAGAGAGGGCGGCTAAGAGCAGAGGCAGGATGCCTGGGCGAGCCGTCATGAGGGCAGTGTATCTATTCAGCGGGTTCGTCGTCTTCCTTGCTCAGCGCGTCCAGCAGGGCGCGGCGTTCGTGGTCGCGCTTTTCCTTGCGCTGGGCCGGATGGGTGGCGCGGTGGATCTCCTGCAACTGGCGGATGGCGACGTGCGTGTAGATCTGCGTCGTTTTCAGATCGGCGTGGCCGAGCATGGCCTGGATGAAGCGGATGTCGGCGCCGCCTTCGAGCATCAGCGTGGCCATGGTGTGGCGGAACAGATGGCAGGCGCCGCGCTTGCCGATGTCCGCGGCGTCGACATAGCCGCGCACCAGGTCGGAGAGATGATCGAGCGAGAACGGTTCGCCGGCGTTGGACAGGAACACGGTCTTGTCGTCGGGCTCGTCCGCCAGCCTGGACCGCGATTCGGCGAGGTAGCGCGCGATCCAGGCCGCCGCGCGGTCGCCCAGCGGGATGAAGCGGTCCTTCTTGCCTTTGCCTAGCCGGATGGTGGCCGTGGCGCGTTCCAGATCGAGATCCCACAGCTTCAGCGAGGCCAACTCGAGCCGCCGCATTCCGGTGGAGTAGAAGGTCTCCAGGATGGCGCGGTCGCGCAGGCCGAGCGCGTCACCAAAGCCACCGGCGATTGGGATGTCTCGGACAACCTCGCAGGGTTCCGCGTTCAGCAGCCAGCTCTGTTCGGCTCCCCAGCGCCGTCACGCATCCCCCGCACTCGCGCTCGGAAGTCCGTCAACGCACCAGCAGGGATCTCGCCGCTACCCAACCCCTTCCAAGATCCGTGAACGGCTATAGCGGACACAGAGGGGATTTGCGGGGGCAAAGTGTGCCGAATTGATTCTCTCCGCACCACAGTTGCGTAACAAGGTGGATTGAACCATTGCGCACCAGAACTCATTGAGACCACCTTCATTGGAAGGACTCAAAGGCACCAACCGTCGTGTCATCAATTTGAACGATCTCGCCGTCTTCGTTTGTAATCACCATGACGCCGCAGTCCTCCTGGCCGAACTTGAAAAAAAGGTTCCGAGAACCCACGGTACGCCTGCGGACCGATTCTCCAGCTTTGCTCTCATCCACGATTCTGCGAGCTTCCGTCATCCTCATGGCTATGTAGCCTTTCTTCTTCCAGTTCTCCAGATTTTTTGAGCAACATGGACATTCTCTAACGTGCAGCAACAAGTCCGGTGCGAGTGACTCTAGGGAGAACGGGATGGGAAGAGTTGCTCTTCTGAACACTTGGCGTCCAAGGCGGTCGTCGATGCATTTCTCTTCGTCCAAGCGAACCTCCTGGCTGGAATCAATATTCAACATCGAACGTCTTTGAGAAAGAATCCACTTCTTCACCGTTGATCTTCGTTTTTGTGATCTTGAAACCCTGCTTGGTGAGTAGCGCTCGAAGTTTGTCATTGAGCACCGCGGATCCGCTGAGTGTCACCGTCCTAGCGGCAGCGGTTCGCCCAGCTGTCATGGCACCCTCGTAAATTGCTTTTATTGTGCCGAGCTTGCCCTTCATACCCTCTGGGTTGTAGGCGGCAAAGATGTTAACTGCGAGATTGTCTCCTCTCTTGGCAAATCCCGCCGCGACCTCGGCCCCATTCGCGAGAGTTCCGTGAAACAGATCTCCCCACTGCTGAGCGCCTTTCAGGCCAAAGCTCTCTGCGGCACTTGCAGCACTGAACGTGGGCATACCTGGCGGAGCGACCGCTTCGATGCCCATCTCAGTCATTCTGCGTCCGAAGGGTGTTGCCAGTCCTAAATAGGCCGAGTACACGAGGTTCCGCGCGAAGCTCCATGCGGTGCTTGCTGCATAGCCTGCACCGGAGCCAGCACCGACCAATCCCCCGCTCATCAGCGCGGTACTCGCTACTAGCAGTCTCGGGTCAGCAGAACTCGTTTCTTTGAATCGGCAGGGCCCGCCGCTTAGCGACTGGCATTTCTCACCGTCCGCATCCACCGCAGCCAACGGATTGTTGCGGACGTAACCATAAAGATTCCACGACTGGGGGTCCTCTGCATGTTGATCGGCGAATGGCGCATCCGGCGACGTGAATCTTCCCTGGGCCGCTGACAGATACCTTGCCCCAAAATAATCCAACCCCGTCTCCGCATCCCGCTCCTTGCCGGTAAACCGCACCCGCGTCACCGCCGACTGCCCACACGGCCAATTCAACTCCTGCCCAAACGGCAGGTAATCGAAGCACTCCTTGGCCGCCCCGTCCTGCCCGGTCACCACCCGCGTCGTGCCTAACTGGTCCGCCGTCAGGTAGCTCGTCCCCGCCCCCGTCGAGTTCGCCGCCACCTCCAACGCCAGATCTCCCATCCCGTCGTACACAAACACCGCCTCGCCGCCCACCCCCTCGCGCCTCACCCGCCGCCCTTCGGCGTCATAGTGGTACACCGTCTTGTTGGCGTAGGTACCATCGCACGCCGTGCCCGCGGCAATCCCGTAGCAATACGCCGCCTGCCGTTCCTCGCCGTCGTAGACCATCTTCTCGTAATTCCCCGCCAGCGTCGGCGCCTGCTTCAAATTCCCCCGCCCATCGTAATCATAGCCCGCCGTGCTGATCCGGTTGCCCGCCGTGTAGGCCGAAGGCCGTTGCGGCGATGATCCCAATCCCTGCTCGGCCGTCACCAGCAGGTTCCCCCGCTCATCATAGCCGTAGCCCTGGCACCATATGGCCGCACCCGCGCCGCACGCCGTCGACCCGCCCACCGGCGAGCGTAGCGTCTCTTTCAGCCGGTTCGCTTTGTCATAGGAAAACGTCGTCGCCACCGCCCCCCCACCGTTGTAGCTCTGCGTGTAGGAAAGCGGGTTGCCGTTGTTCACATTGGCCGCGCCATAATCGTAACTGATGCTCCAGGGCGTGCCTGGCGAACCGGCCACCTGCCGCGTGGCCATCTGCAGCCGCGTGTTGTAGCTGGTCGTCTCCGTCAGCCCGTTGCCCAACCGCAAGCTCGTGATCCCGCCATGCGGGGCATAGCTGGCCTGGCTCGCATAGTATAGGTTGGCCGTGTCTCCGCCCGTGGGCGAGGCCGCGCAATCGGCGGCGTTCTTGGAGCCGCTGACCCAGGTCGGCCGCCCATGCTCGTCGTAGCAGTATTGCAGGTTGCGCCGGGGCGTTTGCACCGTCGAGACGCTATCGTCGGCGTTGTACACGTAGGTAAATGTGTACGGAGTCGGCCCGGCCGGCGGTGGCGCCTCCCACGACGCCGGTGTCCGCTGCGTGCTGCTCGCCAGCCGCCCGAAACTGTCGTAGTTGAGCTGTGTCCAGGACTCGTCCGAGCCCGAAGCCGTCAACTTCCCCTTCGCCGCGGTGACGATTGAGCCCGTGCAATTCCCGCTCGTCTTGTCCCACGTTCTCCCGTCGTAGCACCACGTCGCCGTTTTCGTCCACGTCGCGCCCGTGCCCGAGAACGTTTTCCGGGCCAGCCGGTTCAGGTTGTCCCAGGTGCTCGTCGTGATCGTCCCATCAGCCGCCCTGCGCTCAATGACGTTTCCGTTTCCGTCATATCTGAACCGGATGATGCCCGACTCCGGATTGTCGGCCTTCCGCAAACGCCCCAGCGAGTCGTAGCCAAACGACCGCAGTGGGTTGGTCGCTACCGCTCCCCCGGTGCCCTTCTGTGCCACCGTGCCCAGGTTCCCGAGCGCATCGTAGGTGTAGTCTGTCACGTAGTTCAGGCCGGCCGGGTCCTCCACGGCTTTTGTGATTCTTCCCAAGGCGTCAGCCGTCCGCCGGACCGAGGCCGAAGCCGCGTCCGTTTGGGTCGTCTCATTCAGAATATATTGCGTCACGTCCGCCGCGCCGCCCGGACGTTGCACCGTTGTCACCCTGCCCAGACCGTCGTATTCGAACGTGTCGTAGGAGGACGAGGGCCCCCCTACACCAAGCTGATAGCTGCGCAAAACACGTCCAAAGCCGTCATAGGAAGTGTCTGCGTAGATGGCCGAAGCGCCACTACCGGCGATCACCCGCTTGGCGCGGCCAAACCCGTCATACTCGGTCTTGGTCTGTCGCTTGCCGTCGTTTGCCGCGTACTGGTCACTCGTGGCCGTCACCGACATCGCCAGCGGCGTGTCAATGTAGGCGAAGACCGTCTTGGCGCCGTTCGGCTTCGTCACCTGCGTTAGTCGATTCAGCTTGTTCTCCGCCGTTTCGTAGGCAAACGAGGTGACCGCCCCGTTTCGCTCCGTGAAGCTCGTGGGCTTCCCGGTGAAGCAGTCGTAGGTCCACTGCATGGTATGGGCGGCGTCCCCCGCGTTGGCTGGCGCAAACGTCGCTTGCTTGGGGAAAGCCGCCAGGAAAGAAGCTGATTGCGCCCCCGCGCAACTGTCCTCGTAGCTGTAGTGGGTGGTGTTCAGTCTCGGATCGGTGATGGACAGCACATTGCCGGCCTTGTCATACGTCCTGGTCTCGGTCAACGTGGTTTCCGTCACGCCAAAGCCGTCATTGGTATAAAGGTCCTTCGCCAGGCGCGCCACGGTCGTGACGTTGCCCAACTGGGTCCGCTGTGGGTCCACCCATTGCGTGGGGGCGCTCCCGGATGGCGTGGAGCCGTCGTGAGTGTATGCAACCTGAGCGAGAGGTGAGCCGGACCCCGGACCAAACACCTGCTGCTGAAGAACCAGGCTCAACAGGTGCGCGGGAGGGTCAAGGTAGCTGCTGGAGCTCTGGTACGTGCTCACGCCGCGCCGCAACCAGTTCGCCGGGGCTATGTCAGGACACGTGCGAAGGTAGAACCCGCTTGTGGGCGCGGCTTGGCTGGCGTCGATGGCAGGCGCAGCGCCATAGTCATACTCATATGAGTCGGTGACATTCTGCCGGCCGTCGAAGTACTGCAGTGACCCACTACTCACCGTGTTGGCACCATTCACCAGCGTGGCGACAGTCTGGCACAACTCCGACGATCTTCCGGACAACTTGAACACCGAGTCGTCGCGCCGCAAGACAGCAACGTTCGAACCATTCAACTCGCCCGCCTCCGTGCGGTATTCCTTGCCGACGAACGTGTTGGGGTACCCGGTAACCCGGCTAGGAGCGATTCCTTTGGCGAGCAACTCCGCGGCTGGGCCGATGCTGGCATGCCACAGACCCGGTACGGAAACATAGTCTGCAGGTGGGTTCTCAATCAACGTCGGTACTTGCGTGGCTGGTAAGGGCTCCCACGGTCGCGCAACGCCGTCGAAGTAATGCCGGGTAACAGACGTCTTGGCCACGTCCAATCCGCTCTCACGCACCTCCACGAAATGCCTGCCTTTGATCAATGCTGCAGAATATTTCTGCACAGGTGTGCCACTCGGACCGGGGTGTTGTACCTGCGTTACCGACTCGACTCTCTCGAACTTGCCAATCGTCGTCAGCTTCGATTCATTCGAGCCGTCGGTATACTCCCGGCGCTCCAACAATCTTCGATAGATAATGGGCGACCATAGGGGCCGGCTTGGTGATGTGTCGCCGGAGGAATACCAGGTGAATTCAAGATAGGCGCCCGCGGGGTTCTGAAGGATCTGGCCCGAATCGAAGCAGTACTGTGCTCCGCCGCATTCGGCTCCCGCGCCGTAGGTGTAGTGAACCCTGCCGCCTGTTGGTAAGGTGACCTGCGCCAGTTCGCCGAACTTGTTGTAGTGGAAGCGATAGCTCGGCTGTTGCGTCGTGGCATTCGGAAGATAGATGGCGACTGGAACCATTCTGGCTGCGGACGTACCGTTGAACCCGAGGTCGGGAAACAGCGCGGCGGTAGTACCTCCGATGAGAGTCGTCGTTCCGCCAATGTTGGTGGTCGTGTCGTTTGAATATCCATACGCGACGCGGATGATCTGAGTTGCCGTCGTGCCATTCGGTCGGTATACAATCTGATCGACTTTGGGGCCGTAGGCGGTCTCGCCCGTATCATAATTAAAGACAATCTTGCGCTTGAGGGGATCAACAATCTCCCCGATCGCATAAAGGTTTCCACTCGTTCCGGGTCCAGTTGGGTCTCCCGGGGTCTGCGAACACGGGTCATAGCAGAATGACGTTTGGTTGCCGTGCCGGTCATAAATCTTCATGATTCGGCTGCCCTCCACTCGCGCCCGACTCCCATTGCGGTAATATAACCAGCCCGAAATGGTCATGACCGGTTGAGAAGCATCTGTGGGTGTGGTCGCACCGACAAGATCGCCGACATCGACAACGCCCGGGGTGTCATCGTGCACGAAGGTGAGCCCCTGGCCACTATGGTCGTTGAAGACCAGACCGCGATCTCCACTCTGGCTGTACGTGCAAGTGGCGGAGTCAACCGTGAGAACCCCGTTGCTTGTGTACGCGGTGTCGTATAGCTCCACCTCCTGGCCGCCCGGCTGCACAAACACCAGGTACGTGAAACTGCCGCTGTAAACCGGGCTCAGCCCAGAACCACACCCCTTTGGACTGTCAACCGTCTTTCGCCCCAGAACAAAGCCTGGTCCGTAGCCGGGATCGAGTTGGTGCCACCATCCCTGTGAATCATAGGTGGCGGTGGCCGTAAATGTCCGTTTATGCACTCCCAAACTACTATTCACTGTATTGGTGCCACCTTCACCCACATCGACAGTCCAATTTGGCGGCTTGACTGCGACCACGACGTTATGCGTAGCGTCTCCCCGGCCTCCCACCTTGACCACCGGCAGCGCAAAGTGCATCGAACCACTGTAGTAATTGATCGAATCGAAACCGCTCAAGACGTAGGTGCTCGACGGTTCGGCGCCACGCATAGCCTGGGGGGTGAGACCATCCAGTGGGTTCGTGACGGGGGCAGAGGGTGGGGAAGACTGTGCCAGCAGGACGGGAACGGCAGCGAGGAGGGCAGTAGCGAAGATACGCATAGGGTGGGTCCGAAATTCAGGGTTTGACAACCACAACGGCGGATAGCTTGGGGAATTCATCCACTCGGACAGTGTACTCACCGGGATCTAGGTCGAAAAAAGCAGTCACTCTGC
>CAYUZM010000140.1:4205-9936 GCA_964449665.1 uncultured Solibacteraceae bacterium | reverse complement strand
GCATCCGTTGGTGCCCGGGCTCAACGAGTACGGGTTAATGCGGGGGGAAGAGGCGGTTACGGGCCGCGACGCGGCGTTTGAGAACTCGTTGCCATACGCGGAGGAGAACGCACAGTGAAGGGACACTACTGGGTCTACATCGACGCTGCTACGGCCGCCGCCGCCGCGGCGACGCACATTGCCGAGCGGTTGGACGAGGCGGTGCGAGACCGCGGCCAGGCGACGTTTGCCATTAGCGGAGGAAATAGTCCGAAAACGTTGTTTCGCGAGTTGGTCAAGACCGGCGTGGATTGGACGCATGTCCGCATTTTCTGGGTGGACGAGCGCGCGGTTCCGCCCGGCCATGAGCAATCTAACTACTCAATGGCGGTTGAGCACCTGATTACGCCGGCGGGAATTCCGGCGGCCAACGTGGTGCGCATGGAGGGCGAGATCGCCGCACCGGACGCCGCCAACCGCTACGCGCGGGCCTTGCGCGAGAATTTTCCTGGTACCGCCGTGCCCGTGTTCGATGTGATTCACCTGGGCATGGGCGCCGACGGCCACACGGCCAGCCTGTTTCCCGGCGAGCCGATGATTCAGGAGCGCCACCATCTTGTGGCCGCCGTGCATGTGGACAAGCTGAATGCCGACCGCATCACGATGCTGCCTCCGGTGCTGCACTTGGCGCGCTGCGTCATCGTGTTCGCTCCGGGAGCGGACAAAGCTACCGTGCTGAAGCAGGTGTTTGAAGGCCCGCGCGATCCTTCCAAGCTTCCCGTTCAGTTGCTGGACGTGCGCACGGCCGAAACGACATGGTTCCTGGACGAGGACGCGGCCGCCCAACTCTCCCCGCAGGATTAAGGCGACTGGCGGCGAATCAGAGTTGCCGAACCGGAACTGAGCCCCATTTCGGGACCGGGCTGTGTTGTGAACCAGAGAACCTGCAACTGCTGGTCGCCGACTTTGCTGAGACGTACCTCGCCTCGCGATCCGCCGTTTCCCGTCCACTGAAAAATTGCGGGCGTGGACGCCGTCGCGCCGCCTTCGAATTGGAACCGGACGTCGGGCGAGATGGGGCGGTCAGCCACCTGATACCGCGCAGCGTAGCGCCCGCGCAGGACACCATTCACCTCGCGAAGCGTGAGCTCGATGAATTCAGGCGGATAGGTGCTGTTGGTCTTTGGCCGCTGCGCCGGCCGCAGATAGACCCACAGTCCGTCGAGCGTCGGTTTTTCGAGGGGAGGTAGCGCCGGTTCTGTCTGAGCCGAAATATCCGGGGGTGGGGGAAGCAACTCCGATTGCGGGCGATGGATTTCCGGAGGAGCGATGAGCGCGGGGTGGCGCACGGGCGCGCGCGGCGCCTCAATGCGGGCGCGTGTGGAGAGCGTGTCCCGATTCGCCGTTGGTTTGCGCGAGTTTCCGCGCCGGGTTTCTACAGCCGTTTCGTTTGGGGTCTGTTCCTGGATGTCAGGCAGAGATTCCGCAACGGCGCCGCGTGGCGCGACCGAGGCCGCACGCACGACGGGTTCGGCCTGCTTCCGCGCCGGCGATTCCCTGGCAATCACGGCCTGGGAAGCCGGGGCGGCCGGCATGGGAGCCGATGCCCTGCGCGCCTCGGGCGAACCCGTTCCCAGAATCCAGTAAATGATCGCCAGCCCGGCCAGCGTGCCGCCCATCCAAATCAGGTTTCGGCGCAGCCATGCGCCGTTGGCGCGCTTTGCGAGCCAGCCCTGCAACGCCGCGGCCAGCGACGCCTTTACGGCTCGTCCGGCCAGTGCCGCCGCGCCACCCAACTGACTGAGTTGACGGTCATAGGCTTCGCGATGTGCCGGATCGATCAGCACGGCAAAGGCGGCGTTGATCCGTTTAAGCGTATTTTCGGCCAGCCGCCGCGTGTATTCGTCGGTAATGCGGTCTGGGTGCAGAAGACGCGCCAATGCGCGGTGCGCTTGGCGGATCTCCTCGGGCGTGGCCGTTCTTGGCACGCCGAGATCGTCGTAGAGTGACAAATCCGGGTCTTCCTGAGGAGTGTAGTGCGCCGATCCGCCGAGAATTCGCCGCATTTTTCCTTCCTCCCGTTGTGAACGCGTCAAAGAGGCGAGCCCGCGCGCAGCGATTTTCGATCGCCGCGGTGCGCCGCCGGTTTCCCCGTTCTCATCGGCCGCCTTAAGCCGGATTGGCGGCAAGTGTGGGGGCAAATTCTCTCGTAGCCGCCGCAGTTGCTCGGCGCGCCGCGCGTCTGGAGACGGGTTCGGCGGCGGAACCTTCCATTCGTTTAGAAAGAAGCGTTTAGCCATGTAATTTCGCCATTTGCTTTCTGCCGAGAAGCGTAACGGTCTACGTAGACGCGCCACGGTCGCTTACTTCTAAACGATTCAGGGCAAAGGGGATTTTGATGTGCGCTGTGGCGTCACTGGCTCAAACGCGGAGCGACGATCCGGTGGCCTGCCGAGCGCAACGACTCCAACGACTTCGCCACATCGGCTTCCTGGACCAGCACCACATCGGTGTCGTAGGTAGACAGAGCAAAGATGCCCACGCCGGCCTCGGCCAACGGCCGGAGCACCGACAGCAGAATACCGGTCAACGAGAATTCGAATGGACCTTCGAGTTCGAGGAGCCGCCATCCGCCCTGCGATTTTGTGCCTTCGGGCACGGCCTCCTCCATGCAAACGATGGAAAGTTCGCCTTCGCGGCGGGTGATGGAGAGCAGTCCCTGTGCGGATATCGCCCAGTGTGGAATGCTCGCCGAGGCGGCCAGTTGTGACACCGCGTACCGGCCTGTGCGCAAATGGAGAGTGAGGTGCGGGCCGCTCATGGGGCCAGTCTAACGGAACCGCTCGTGCGAGTTGGCGCATCCAAGAAACCAGATGGAAAAAATGTCTCTATTCGCGATGCTGCTGAGCGCCGTGCTCGCCGCGCAGCAGGAGCCGATACGTGTCGACGTTCCGGTGGTGTTTCTGCCGGTCACGGTAACGGACGCGAACGGCAAGTACATCGACGGCTTCGATGCGTCTCAATTCGAACTGACCGACAATGGCAAATCCGTTCCCTTCGAGATGACCACCGCGGATTCGGTTACCGCGCCGCTTGCGCTGGTGGTGGCCGCGCAGGCGAATGAGAATGCGCTGGCGGCGCTCGAGAAGATTCAGAAGACGGGCAGCGTGATTCCCGCGCTCATCAGCGGCGAGCGTGGTTCGGTGCTTGTGATCGGCTTTGGGGAGGAGGTCACCACGGTGCAGGGCTGGACGCGCGATGCGGGCGACGTCTCGCGGGCGTTCCGGTCGCTACGGCCGCAGTGGAATCCGAAGGCGCGCCTGCTCGACGCCGCCACCGAAGGCATCAAACTACTCAGCGAACGCGCGCCCGAAGAGCGGCGGGTGCTGCTGCTCATCAGCGAGACGAAGGACCGGGGCAGCAAGGCGGACCTAAGGGAAGTCGCCGAACTTGCGCAGCGTGCCGGGGTGACGATCCACGCGGTCACGTTTTCCGCGTATGCCACGGCGTTTGCCAAGAAGGGCGGCGCGACGCAACCGGATCCCAGGCATAGCGGCGGCAACATCCTGAGTATCTTTTCCGAGATCGGGCGGCTGGGCAAAGAGAACACGATCGAGGCGCTGACGCTGGCCAGCGGTGGGCGCAGCCGCGGCTTCACCACCTTACATGGCCTGGAAGAGGAACTCGGCCACGTGGGCGAAGAGATCCACAGCCAGTATTTGCTTAGCTTCACGCCCGCTTCGCCGAAGAAGGGTTTTCATCAACTGTTCGTTCGCGTGAAAAACCGACCGGATGCCGTCGTGCGCACGCGGACCGGTTATTGGGCGGGCGAGGCTAAGCACTAGTAGAATCGAAGTCGCATGTTGCGGCGAAGTTTTCTGTTGACTGCGTCCGCGGCCTTGGCCGCGCCTACCCCGTTGCGTGTCCGCCTGGTGACAGGCGGGCATTCGCACGAACCTGAGTTGTACCAACCCTTCCTGGGCGACGAACGATTCCGCACGATGGTCGAGCCGCACCCGAACGCTTACCGCGGCAATCTCATCAAGAACGTCGACGTACTTGTGCAGTACGACCTCATTCGCGAGGCCAGCGATGCCGACAAGTCGGCGCTGCGTGCCTTCGCCGAAGCGGGCAAAGGCATTGTGATTTTGCATCACGCCATTTGCAGTTTTACGAGTTGGCCGTGGTGGTGGCAAGAGGTGGCGGGCGGGCTGTACCTGAACGAGGCATACGAAGGCAAGGGCCCTTCGACGTTTCACCATGACGAGCAGATCCGCGTAAAAGTGGTGAAGCCGCATCCGGCGACGCAAGGAGTGCACGAATTTGAAATCTTCGATGAAACCTACAACAAGATGTGGATGTCGCCTCGCAACGAGGTGCTGCTGCGCACGGACCATCCGAAGTCGGACGGTCCGGTGATGTGGGTTAGTCCATATGCGGCCAGCCGAGTGGTGGTGCTGCAACTCGGACACGGCCGCGAGGCCAACACCAATCCAAACTGGCAGAGGCTGGTGCGCAACGCCATCCTCTTTGCGGGAGGCAAGATATCATGACCGATTCACGAAGGACGTTCATGCAGAAAGCGGCGCAAGGGATGACGGTGGCCGCGTTGGCGCGGCAGGTGGTGGCGCAAACCAAGCCGGGCGGCGCGAGCGGGGTGCCTACGCGCAAGTTGGGCCGAACGGGCGTCGACGTCTCCATGATTTGCCTGGGAGGCTGGCACATCGGCTCCGTGAAGCAGGACGCGGAGGCGATCCGCATTATGCACGCCGCGATCGCCGAAGGGCTCACCTTCTTCGACAACGCCTGGGACTATCACAACGGGCATGCCGAAGAGGTGATGGGCAAGGCGCTGAAAGAGGACAACAAGCGCAAGCAGGTGTTTTTGATGACCAAAAACTGCGAGCGCGACTATGCGGGCTCCATGAAGAACCTCGAAGACAGCCTGCGGCGTCTGCAGACCGACCACCTCGACCTATGGCAGTTCCACGAAATGGTCTATGACAACGACCCCGACTGGATTTTCGAGAAAGGCGCGGTGAAGGCGGCGATCGAGGCGCGCAAAGCGGGTAAGGTGCGCTTCATCGGCTTCACGGGGCACAAGGACCCGCGCATTCATTTGAAGGCGCTCGCCAAGGAGTTCACCTGGGACACGGCGCAGATGCCGATTAACGTGCTCGACGCCAGCTATCGCAGCTTTCAGAAGGAAGTGGTTCCGGTTTGCCTGAAAAAGAACGTTGGCGTGATCGGCATGAAGGGACTTGCCGGCGGGGCGGTGCAGGGGACGTTGATTGAGGATGCCGGACTGACGGCCGAGGAATGCTACCGCTATTGCCTCAGCTTGCCCGTCTCCACGCAAGTGATGGGAATTACGACGATGGAACAACTCATGGCCGACATAAAACTGGCCCGCAACTTCACGCCGATGACGAAGGCAGAGATGGACGCTCTTCGCGCCAAGGTGAAGGACTTCTCCGGCGACGGCCGATTGGAGCGCTTCAAATCGACGAAGGACTACGACGGGCCGCACCACCGCAAGCAACATGGATTCGCGGTGTAGCGGGAGACGGTGTAGTCCGCGGTAAGCAATTCGAAAAAAGAAAGGGGCAAGGTGGAGGATCCTTGCCCCTTTTCCATGCCGGCTGAGGAGAACGAAATCAGCCGAGGGAGAGAATGTTCTTGCGGCGCATCACGAGCAGTCCGAATCCCGAAGCCACATAGAGCAGCGTCGTGACCTCCGGGGTTTCGCCGG
>CAYUZM010000140.1:0-4195 GCA_964449665.1 uncultured Solibacteraceae bacterium | reverse complement strand
CCCTCCTCACCGCCGGGCGGGGGCGGCGGGGGCGGCACATAGGCCGTGCCGTAGGAGACGTTGTCGAGCAGCGCGATGCTGTTGAATTGCACGGGCGAGGCGCCGGAACCGGTCGTCAGCGCGATGCGAATCCACGAAATCGGCGCGTCGGCGCGCACGCCCCAGAAGCTGAGTGTGGGCGCGGTCTGCGTCGTGCGGATATAGAACTCGCCCGTGGACAGCTCGATGCGGATGCCGATGGCGTTGGGGAAGGCGGTGCCGAGGTCGAATCCAACGGCGGTCACGTCGGGTAGAGTCAACTGCAGGTATTGTGTGGCCAGGCTTTCGTAATCGGCGGTGCGAAGGACGATGCCCGAACCGAAATCGTTGCCCGCTCCCAAGGTGGGATTGATGGCCAGCATCGTATAGCCGCCGCCGTTGACACCGGTGTAGTTGACCGAGCCGCGAGTGAGTCCCGCGCCGGTGCCGTAGATCGTGTAACCGCCGACGGGGAGCCCGAGCGACTCGAAATCGTCGGTGACGATACCCGTGGTCAAGCCGTTCCAGGTTGACCGGTCTTCGTAGGTTCCAAGCACGGAACCGAAGGCTGGGAGTGCGGTAAGGAGCGCCGCGAGAAATGCGATGCGGGTTGCGATGAAAGAGCGATGAATCATGAGAAATCCTCTGGGCAGCGGGGCGGGAATAGCACGACGATCCCAGCCAGGTACAGACCGCTGTTTACTTGTTCGTTCACGGGCTTAGTGAACGTAACGGTACGCGGCTCTCAACCGTTACGGCAAGATCTGAGGGGGTAGACTGAGGCCTATTCCGGATTAACGTATCTGTTATTCGGCGGTTGGTACGGTTTGGAAACGCCGCTGCGGTGACATCGAGTTTACTTTTGTAGGGCGAGACGAAACTGAGACAGAAGCGTTTTATGGGCGATGCGGCGAATCTGGGTGGGACTACTGTTGGCGGCGGCGCTTATGGCGGAGACTTCGGTGCAGTGTTCGTCCAAAGAGGCGCGCGCCTTCGATTTCTGGGTGGGAACGTGGGACGTGGTGGGGACGGGAGGCCAAAAGCTGGGGGAAAACAGGATCGAGCGTCTGCTGGGAGGCTGCGTACTGATGGAGAATTGGCGCGATGCCAAGGGGCGGGAGGGGAAGAGTTGGAACTATTGGCACGCTCCGTCGAAGACTTGGAAGCAGAACTGGGTGGATGCGGGCGGGAGAGTTACTGAATACGTGGGAACGCCGACGGCCATGGGGATCCGCTTCGAGGCGGATAGCAATGGAGTGGTAAACGTGATGGCGTTCACCCGCCGCGACGACGGCACGGTCGAGCAGAAGATCGAGATATCGCGCGACGGCCGCAAGACTTGGACGGCGGGCTTTTTGGGGATATATCGCCGGCGTTAGGTAGGCCGCGCGGGCTAATTGGTGGCGAGCGCGAGGTTGGTGAGCAGCAGCTTGCCGCCCACCTCCTTCACGGTGTGCAACCGATGGCGCCCGACGAGTTTCCTGATGCGGTCCAACTGTGGAGCTTCGAGGAAAAGATACGCGCGGCCGGGGGCGCCCCAACGAGCGGCGAAATCGCCATCATTGATGAAGACTTGGCGCGCGCCAGGTGCGTAGGAGCCGTACTCGAGGTTATTGACGCGCCCGTTGAGGAGAAGGGCGCCGTTGCGCAAGCGGTCATGAGCATAGAAAAAGACCGAGCTAAAGGTGTAGTACTGGTTATCGAGGATCACGTCGCCGGCGGGTGCATGGAGGAGGGCTTCGGCGAGCGGGCGTGAGGAGAGGTAGGGGTCGAAGGTGACCAGGGCCAGTCGCGCGGCCTGCGTGAACAGCACCATCATCGCGGCGAGACCGAGCGCCAGACGTACGCCACGAAACCGCCACGCGGCGATGGCGCCCATGGCGAAGGCGAGCGTGGCGACCAACAACGGCGTGCGCAGGTAGGCGAACGCGGCGAGGGTGAGGTCCTGCATGTGGCCGAGCGAGAGCGTGTAGGCGTCGGGGTTGGATGTGAGTGCGCGCGAGACGTCGCCGGGCGTGGGGATGCCGCGGACGGCGAACCAGATGAGGCCGAGGGAGGCGGCAAGGATCGTGGTAAGCACGGCAAGCACGCGCGTGCCGGTGTGGATCCATCGCGAGTCGCGAGTGAGGGCATCGCCGATGAGTAGCGCGAGTGCGGGGTAACAGGGCATCGAATAATACTCCTGCGTGGTGGAGAGCGTGAAGAAGGCGAGCAGGAATCCGGCCCAGCACCAGGCGAGGAGCCGCGTCTTCGCCGCCCGATCCAACGGCGCGCGGCCGGGCAGAGTGCGCAGCGCTTCGGGCAGATATGCACTCCAGGGGAACAACCAGGCCAGATGGAGCAGCCAGAAGAGGTGGCGCGGCACGGTGTTGTAATCGCCCGGCCAGCGCATGTTCAGGAATCGGAAGAGATGCTCGTTGAAAAAGAAGAACCAGAAGAAGCCGTGGTATTCGCCGGGGCCGCTATGCATGGTGAAGTCGAACAGCGGCGGATTGCGGCGCATGGCGAGCACAACCCAGGGCAGGCTGATGGCAGCCACGATCGCGATTCCGCCGACGACACGGAAACGGGCGAATATGTTCCGGGCGAACAGTTGCCGCGTAAGCAGCAGGTAGAGCGTTGCAGCGGCCAGCGGGAAGACGAGCGCGATGAGACCCTTCAGCAGGAAGCCCACACCCATGGCCGCCCACATGAGCCATGGCCACGCGCCGCGCTCACCGCCTTCGGTGCGCAGGAACGCCCACATGGCGAGCGCGATAGTGAGCGTGAGCGTGACGTCGGGAATCTGAATGCGCGTGAATAGCCAGAGTCCGGCGCACGCGGTTGTGGCGAGGCCGGCGAAGAGCCCGGCGCGCCGCGAGAAGGCCCATGCGCCAAAGCTTGCGGTGAGAAAGGCGAGCGCAATAGCCGACAGGGCGAAGGGAAGGCGCGCGGCCCAATCGCGCACGCCGAAGACCGTGTAGCTTGCGGCCATCATCCAATAGGGGCCGGGAGCTTTTTCGAGATAGGCGATACCGTTCAAACGTGCCGTGACCCAGTCGCCGGATTCGAGCATGTTGCGGGCGATCTGGGCTTGCACGGCGTCGACATCGTCCAATAGCGCCGGGGGCGAGATCGCGCAACCGAGATAAATCGCGGCGGCGAAGAGGGCGGCCACGAGCGCCGGACGGCGCACTAGCGGGTGATCTTCCATTCCTTCATCCAGAGTGTGAGCATGAGCAGTCCCCAAAGGGAGTAGCCGTGGTTGGCGGTGCGCGCGTCGTGTTCGTCGAGCAATTGCCGCATGGCGGGCCAGGGCAAGCCCGCGGCGGACATTGTGCGCTCGGTGGCGTGATCGCGCAGCATGGGACGCAGCACGGTGCGGAACCAGTGGTGCGTGGGAATATCGAAACCCTGCTTCGCGCGCTTTGTCACGACGGGAGGTAACTTGTCGCGCATCAGCTCCCGCAGGACAAATTTCAGATTGCGGCCTCTGATTTTGAGATCGCGCGGCAGCGACGCCGCGAACTCGACGATGCGGTGATCGAGGAAGGCCGGCCGCACTTCGAGGGAATGGGCCATCGACATGCGGTCGCACTTGTTCAGGATGTCGTCGGGCAGATAGGCGAGTTGGTCGAGGTGGAGGAAGTCATGCGTGGAGCCATCGAGCGGCCACTCGGCAGGCAGCGGGGCAGGGAAGTGGGACTTGGGGAAAGCGCCGTTCCAATAGAGGTGCGCCTCGAGCGGGGGCAGCGCTGCGCCATCGAGGAAGCGACGCACTTTGTATTCCAGACTCACCTTGTCGTCGCTCACGGGTAGCAAGCGGGCAAGCGCACGCAAAGGGGCGAGCGGCATGGGGCGGGCGAGACGGGCGTAGCAGTCGGCCAAATAAGTGATGTAGCCGCCAAACAACTCGTCGGCGCCCTCGCCGCTGAGTGCGACGGTGACCTGGCGGCGGCACATTTGCGAGAGATACCAGACGGGGAGCGCGCCGGCATCGGCCGACGGTTCGTCGGAGAAATGCGCCAGGCGTTCGATGACGGAGGGAAGGTCGCCGTGCTCCGGGTGGAGGTCAAATTCTTCGTGATCGGTTCCGTAGTGTTGTGCGACCGTGCGGAAGTAGGGGGACTCATCGAAGCTGCGGCCGGAGAACGATACCGAAAACGTCTTCAGCTTGCCGGGGAAGAGTTGCGAGGCG
>CAYUZM010000139.1:0-10076 GCA_964449665.1 uncultured Solibacteraceae bacterium | reverse complement strand
TCGGCCAGACGCATGAAGAGGTTCGCACTCGCTTTCGGCATTTTGTCCCTGTGTGCCTGCACGGGGCCTTATTCCAGTGAAAACGTCTCCGCCAAGGGACCGGCGCCTCCGTTGGGCGTTGCGGTTGAAACGGTTGCCGTAGGGCCGATTCCCGAAACGGTCGAGGCCAATGGCGAGTTGTTTGCCGAAGAACTGGCCAACGTCAGCACGAAGGTGCCCGGCCGCGTGGAGAAGCTCTTCGTGGACCTGGGCAGCATCGTGAAAGCTGGCGACGTGATTGCCGAGTTAGAGAAAACCGATTATGAATTTCGCGTGCGCCAATCCGAGGCGCTGGTGGAGCAGACTCGCGCCCGGTTGGGAATCCAGGGCAAGAGCGGCGATAGCGTGGTTCCGGAAGAGGTGGCTTCGGTGAAGGAAGCATCGGCGGCGCTCAAAGAGGCGCGCTTCATCATGGAGACCACGGCGCGTCTGGCGAAGGAGGGCGTCGTCTCCAAGATCGATTTTGAAAAGGCGCAGGTGCGCGCGCAAGGCGTGGAGGCCCACTATCAGGGCGCGCTCTCGGAGGTGACGCAAGCGCGTTCCCAGTTGAGCGAACGGCGCGCCCAGTTGGATCTCGCCCGGCAACAGTTGGCCGATGCGACCATTCGCGCGCCTTTCAACGGCGCCATCACCAAGCGGGTCGCTTCGCTTGGCGAGTATCTGGCCGTGAATGCTCCCGTCGTCACGCTCGTGCGCCAGCATCCGCTTCGGGTGCGCCTGGAAGTGCCCGAACGGCAAGCGGCGCGCGTGCGACAGGGCCAACGGATCGACATCCGCCTGGAAGGCACGCAGATGATGCGAGGCGGCAGAGTGGTGCGGCTCAGTCCGGCGATCGAAGCGCAGAACCGGACGCTTCTGATCGAAGGCGAGATTCCGAACGAAGATGGACTTTTGCGGCCGGGTTCGTTCGTCATCGGCGTCATCACTGTGAATGCCGACGCCCGCGGTCTTACCGTTCCCGCGAAGGCACTGGTCAGTTTCGCCGGTATCGAACGGGTCTATGTTGTGAAAAACGGAGTGTTGGACGAGCGCGTCACCCGCACCGGGCGCCGGCTCAATGGCGGCCGCGTCGAAGTGCTCGAAGGTCTGCGCGACGGTGACGTTGTGGTGGCCGAGGCGACCGACCGCATGGCAAAAGGGCGCGCGGTGACGGTGAACTAAATGCAAAAACTCGCGGAAATCTGTGTTGCCCGCCCGGTCTTCGCGGTCATGCTCATCATGGCCCTCGTTGTGGTCGGCGCCGTCAGCTACGCGAAATTGGGCATTGACCGATTTCCGGACGTGGACATGCCGCTCATTTCGGTGCGCACGAATCTTCCTGGCGCGTCACCGGAAGAGATGGAAAGCGCGGTCACCCGCTTCATCGAAGACTCGGTGGCCACCGTGGAAGGCATCGATAACATCCGGGCCACCTCCACCGAGTCGCTCTCGGTGGTGACCATTACGTTTGACCTGAGCCGCAATATCGACGTCGCCGCACAGGACATTCGCGACGCCGTCGCCTCGACCATCGTGAACCTTCCGCGCGACGCCAAGCCGCCGCTGATCAAGAAACTCGATACCGATGCGAGCCCCGTGATGACGCTGGTGCTGACCGGCGACAAGACCTCGCGCGAACTCTACGAACTTGCCGACAGGAACGTGAAGGATTCCATCGAATCTGTCGGCGGCGTGGGGCAGGTCGTGGTTGTGGGCGGACGCCGCCGCGCGGTGAACGTATGGGTCGACGCCGACCGCCTGGCCGCCTACCGCATTCCCATTCTGCAGGTTCGTGACGCGGTGGAGCGCCAGAACTCCGATATTCCGGGCGGGCGCGTCGACGAAGGCCATCGCGAACTCGTCCTGCGCACGCTCGGCCGTTTTCCGGATCCGAGGCAGTTCAACGATCTTGTTGTGGCAACCATCAATGGCGCCGCCGTGCGCGTCCGAGACATCGGCTTCGCCGAAGACGGCCATAAGGAGCAACGAACCGAGGCCCGTTTCGACGGGCGTGAGGCCGTGGCGCTTGAAGTGAGGCGGCAGTCCGGCGCGAACACGATGGAGGTGGTGACCAACGTCAACGCCCGGCTGGCGCGCGTGCAACAACTGCTCCCGCCAGGAGTGAAACTGGAGACGCTGCAAGACCAGTCGCGCTACATCAGCGCGGCGTTTCACGAGGTGCAACTGCACCTGATTCTCGGTTCCATTCTGGCGTCGCTCGTGGTGCTGCTGTTCATGCGCGACTGGCGCGCCACCGTCATTGGCGCGGTCGCGATTCCGGCCTCTATCATGGCCACGTTCGGCATGATGCGGGCGCTGGACTTCACGTTGAATAACATCACCATGCTGGCGCTGGTGCTGATGGTGGGTGTCGTCATCGACGACGCCATCGTTGTGCTCGAAAACATCTTCCGGTTCATCGAAGAGAAGAAGCTGCCGCCGCGCCAGGCGGCAATCATGGCAACAAAAGACATCGGGCTCGCCGTCATGGCGACCACGCTCAGCCTGATCGTCGTTTTTCTGCCTGTCTCGTTCATGTCCTCGATTTCGGGACGCTTTCTCTACTCGTTCGGACTCACGGCGACGGTGGCGATTCTGGTCTCGCTGCTGGTCAGTTTCAGCCTTACGCCGATGATGAGCTCGCGTATGTTGCGGCCCGATACGGTGACCGCGCACGGTGGTTCCCGCCGCGGCTTCTACGCCTGGGTCGAGCGCGTCTACATGGACATGCTGGCCTGGTCCATGGGCCATCGAAGCGTGGTCATTGCGCTGGGCCTGCTGACGATGGCCTCGACGGTGCCGTTGTTTCAGATGGTGAAGCAGGAGTATCTGCCCGCCAACGTCGACGAGAGCGAGTTCGAGATGAGCGTCAACTCGCCCGAAGGTACAAGCCTGCTTTCCATGCAGCGCGTGATGGATCGCCTCTACGACGACCTTCGCACCCTGCCCGGCGTGAATCACGTTGTCTCCATCGTGGGCACCGGTTACCTGCAAAGCCCCAACTCGGGCCGTTTATACGTGCAGATGGAAAATGTCGAAAACCGCGTCTTCTCACTCTCCCGGCTTTGGAAGATGACGATGGAAGGAAGGCCATTGGATGCCTTCAGGGGGATCTACTCGCAGCGCGACGTGATGGCGGCCGCGCGAGCCGAATTGAAGAAGTACCCGGACCTGCGCGGGCGCGTCGGCAATATCCAGTCGCTCAATCAAGGCTCCGCGCCCTACGACATCGACTTCGTCATTCGCGGGCCGGAACTGCTCGAACTCTACCGGTACAGCGAGGCCTTGCGCGAGAAGGTGCTGAAGATTCCGGGCCTGGCCGACGTGGACACAACATTACGCGTGAACAAACCGGAACTGCGCGTGTTTATCGACCGCGACCGCGCCGCCGATCTTGGAGTCGATGCCAGCGACATCGCCAGTTCGCTCCGGCTCATGGTCGGCGGCGACGACGAGGTTTCGCGTTATCGCGACGATAAGGTGGCCGAAGAGTACGACGTCGAAGTGCGCCTGCGCGACGGCGACCGCAATTCCATGCTGACCGTCCAGAAGCTCTATGTCCCGTCGTCGAAGTCGGGTCTCGTCCGGCTCGACAGTGTCGTGGAAATGAACGAGGCCATGTCGGCTTACCGCATCGAGGGACTTGACCGCCAGCGCCAGGTGGGTTTGCGCGCCAACGTTCTGCCCGGATTCGGTCTGGGCGACCGCCTGCCCGAGGTCTTTAAGGCAGCCGAGGAGTTGAACATGCCCGCCGCCTATTCGACCACGGTGATCGGCCGGGGCAGGGAATTCGAGCGCACCTTAAAGGAGTTCCTGCTCGCCTTCGCGCTCTCGGTCGTGTTCATGTACATGATCCTCGCGTCGCAGTTCGAAAGCCTGCTGCACCCGATCACCATCCTGCTCAGCCTGCCGCTTGCGGTGCCGTTCGGCTTCCTGTCGCTGTGGATGTTCAATGAGACGCTCAACCTCTATTCGGCACTGGGAATTCTGGTGCTCTTCGGTGTGGTGAAGAAGAACTCAATTCTGCAAATCGACCACACGAACAACCTGCGCCGCGAAGGGATGGCCCGTTTGCAGGCGATTCTGCAAGCCAATCGAGACCGCCTGCGCCCCATCCTGATGACCACCGTCACGCTGGTGGCCGGCATGTTGCCGCTGGCACTCGGCACCGGTCCTGGCGCTGAGGAGCGCCGCTCGATTGCAATCATCGTGATCGGCGGCCAGTCGCTCTCGCTGCTGTTGACCTTGATTGTGACGCCCGTCGTCTACTCGGTGTTCGACGACGCCGGGGCGTGGGTCAGCCGCCGCCGTCATAGCCATCAGCCGGTCGCCGTCAGCGGCGACTAACGGCTACTGCTTGGGCAACTCCATCAACTCCACCTTGCGGAACTGCACCGGGTGGCTTTCGCTTTGCAGCGAAATCGTGCCGCCCGTAAGCAGTGTGCCGTCGGCGGGCACGTTCGCCCCCAGCCGGTTCACGTTGCCGCCTCCGGTCTGTGCTTTCTCATAGCGCAGAACCTCCTGGCCGTTCACGCGATGAATGATCAGCCCTGAGCCGTGCACTTCGGCCTCCGCGCGAACCCACTGGTCCCCATGAAACGTCGGCGAGGTGGAGTTGACGCAATGCCGCGTAATGAGTTGCCCGTTCATGACCACGTTGGTACCCGGCGTGCATAAATTGGCCGTGGTGCGCGCGTCGGTACCGTTTCCGCCGAGCAGTTGCACCTCGATGGAAATCGGGAAGTCCTGATCGACGCCCATGTCGGCCGGATTCTGCCCGTGGATCATAATGCCTGAATTCCGCACCGCCCAACCCGGACCGGCCGTGGCCTGTTGACCGATGAAACGGTACTCGACCGCGACGATGTAATCCGAATAGGGCGTGCGGTAGAAGAGGTGGCCGAAACGCTCGCGACCGTTCGGGCCCTGGAATTTGTCGTAGCCGTCGTAGGAGACGGTGAGCAGCCCGTCTTGCACGCGGAACGTGTTGGCGAAGTTCTCGCCGGCTGGATAGCCGGTGATCTTTGGCGTCCAACCCGTGAGGTCTTTTCCATTAAAGAGTTGAATCCATTTCTTGCCGCTGGAGGGCGTTTGCGCGGAAGCGGTCACAAGGGCGAGTAGAGCGAAGGCCGTAAGTCTGATCACGGGATCAGTATATGCTCTCGCCGCCGCCAAATCGGCAATTGCTGGCCGCGCCGTGCCTGGGGGTTCTCACCCACCCACCACGTCCACGTGCGGCGAGATTCCGCAGACGGGCTGCCTTAGGCGCGAAACCCAGCGAAAATCGCGGCTTTCCACGCGCCGGGCTGATGGCGACCAACGTGCGATTAGAGTGCTGACATGAATCGCCCACAGGTTACGATCGACGGAAACGAAGCCGCGGCCTATGTCGCGCACAAGACCAATGAGGTCATTGCCATTTACCCGATCACCCCCTCTTCGAACATGGGGGAATGGTCGGACCAGTGGTCGAGCGAGGGAAAGACGAACATCTGGGGAACGGTGCCGACCGTGATCGAGATGCAGAGTGAGGGCGGCGCGGCAGGTGCGCTGCATGGCGCTCTCCAGGCCGGCGCGCTGGGCACGACGTTCACCTCGTCGCAAGGCTTGCTGTTGATGATTCCCAACATGTACAAGATCGCGGGCGAGTTGACCCCGCTGGTACTGCAGGTGGCCGCGCGGGCGATCGCGGCGCAGGGATTGTCGATCTTCGGCGACCACCAGGACGTGATGGCCGTGAGGCAGACCGGATTCGCGATGTTGGCCTCGGCTTCCGTACAGGAAGTGATGGACATGGCGCTCATCGCGCAGGCCGCGACGCTTGAGTCGCGTCTGCCGTTCGTTCATTTCTTCGACGGGTTTCGCACCTCGCACGAAGTTGCCAAAGTTGAACAACTGGCTGAGGACGACATGCGGGCCATGCTCGACGATGAGCTGGTGCGGTGCCACCGCCGCCGCGCACTGTCGCCCGATCATCCCGTGCTGCGCGGGACCGCGCAGAATCCCGACGTCTACTTTCAGGGCCGCGAAACCGTCAACCCTTACTATCTGGCCTGCCCGTCGATCGTGCAAAACACGATGGACCGCTTCGCTCAAATCGTAGGGCGCCAGTATCATCTTTTCGACTACGTGGGCGCACCGGATGCCGAGCGCGTGCTCGTGTTGATGGGCTCGGGCGCCGATGCGGTGCAGGAGACCGTGGAGTATATGGCCGCGCGCGGTGAACGCGTGGGCATGATCAAGATTCGCCTCTACCGGCCCTTCGCCACCGAGGCGTTCCTGGCGGCATTGCCTAAGAGCGTGAAGACCATCGGCGTGCTCGACCGCACGAAGGAACCAGGCTCGCTCGGCGAGCCGCTCTATCAGGACGTGCTCACCGCGTTGCACGAAGGCATGGACGGCCCGCTACCGCGCGTCGTAGGTGGACGCTACGGCCTCTCGTCTAAGGAATTCACGCCGGCCATGGTGAAAGGCATCTTCGACGAACTGTCGAAGCCCAAACCAAAGAACCATTTCACGATCGGTATTGTCGACGACGTGACGCACACGAGCCTCGACTACGACGAAACTTTCTCTACCGAAGATCCCGCGACCGTTCGCTGCCTGTTCTATGGCCTTGGCGCCGACGGCACCGTGGGCGCGAACAAGAACTCCATCAAGATCATCGGCGAGGAGACGGAGAACTTCGCGCAAGGGTACTTTGTCTACGACTCCAAGAAATCCGGCTCAATGACGATCTCGCACCTGCGTTTCGGGCCCAAACCGATTCGCTCGTCCTATCTCATCTCGCGCGCCAATTTCATCGCCTGCCATCTGTTCACGTTCCTGGAACGCATGGATGTGTTGAAGGCCGCAGTGCCCGGCGCTACTTTTCTCCTGAACGCTCCGTATGGCAAGGACGAGGTGTGGGACCGGCTTCCTCGCACGGTGCAGCAGACGATTCTGCAAAAGAAACTCAAGCTCTACGTGATCGACGCCCTCACCGTTGCCCGCGAAAACGGCATGGGCGGGCGCATCAATACGGTCATGCAAACCTGCTTCTTCGCCATCAGCGGCATTCTGCCGCGCGAGGAGGCGATCGAGCAGATCAAGAAGGCGATTAAGAAGACCTATGGCAAACGCGGCGAGGCCGTCGTGCAAAAGAACTTCGCCGCCGTGGATGCTTCGCTCGCCCACCTGCATGAGGTCACGCTTCCGGCGGCTGTCACCAGCACGGTTGAGCTGCGTCCAGTCATTTCGCCCCAAGCGCCGGACTACGTCCGCAACGTGCTGGGACAGATCTATGCGGGCGGTGGCGATAGCTTGCCGGTGAGCGCCATGCCGCTCGACGGCACCTTCCCCACGGGCACCGCGCAATGGGAGAAGCGCAACATTGCAAGCGAAGTCCCCGTATGGGATGAGAAGCTGTGCATCCAGTGCGGCAAGTGCGTCCTGGTGTGCCCGCATGCCACCATTCGCAGCAAGATTGTGCCCGAGGAGGTGCTTGTGGGGGCGCCTCCTACGTTCAAGTCGGCGGGCGCCAAATGGAAGGAGATGGGCGACCAGAAGTACCTGTTACAGGTCGCCGTCGAGGATTGCTCCGGATGCGGCCTGTGCGTCGCCGTCTGTCCGGCCAAGGACAAAACCAATATCAAGCACCGCGCCATCGACATGGCCCCGCAACTTCCGCTGCGCGAGCCGGAACGCGCCAATTGGGACTTCTTCCTCTCATTGCCCGAAACCAACCGCGCCGCCGTTTCGCACAGCCAGGTGAAGGACGTGCAACTGCTCCAGCCGCTGTTCGAGTTCTCAGGCGCCTGCTCCGGTTGCGGCGAAACTCCGTACATCAAACTCCTGACGCAACTCTTCGGAGACCGCACGGTGATCGCTAACGCCACGGGATGCTCGTCCATCTACGGCGGGAATCTGCCGACTACCCCCTACACCTCCAATCATGAGGGGCGCGGCCCGGCTTGGTCGAACTCGCTGTTTGAGGACAACGCGGAGTTTGGGTTGGGAATGCGGTTGAGCATCGATCAGCAGGCCGCGTTTGCGCGCGAACTGCTGACCGGCCTGGCCGAGCGCGTCGGCCCCGAGCTGGCCGGTTCGATTCTGAACGCGGACCAGTCGACCGAAGAGGGTATCTTCGCGCAACGCGACCGCGTGAAGCAGTTGGTGGGTGTGCTCACGGCCATCGATTCTCCCGAGGCGCGCAATTTGATTGCGGTGTCCGATTGCCTCGTGAAGAAATCGGTGTGGATTGTGGGCGGCGACGGCTGGGCCTACGACATCGGCTACGGCGGATTGGATCATGTGATCTCCACCGGTCGCAACGTCAACATCCTGGTGCTCGACACCGAGGTGTATTCGAATACGGGCGGGCAGATGTCGAAGGCCACGCCGCGCGGGGCGGTGGCGAAATTCGCCGCCGGAGGCAAGCCCGCCGGTAAGAAGGACCTCGGCATGATGGCCATGATGTACGGCAACGTCTATGTGGCGCGCGTAGCGATGGGCGGAAGCGATTCGCAGACGGTCAAGGCGTTTCTCGAAGCCGAAGCCTACGACGGCCCCTCGCTGATCATCGCCTACAGCCATTGCATCGCGCATGGGTACGACATGGTGTACGGCATCGAGCAGCAGAAGAACGCCGTGCAGAGCGGTTACTGGCCGCTGTTCCGCTACAACCCCCTGCTCGCCGCCGGAGGAGACAAGAATCCGTTCCAATTGGATTCGCGCGCTCCGGCGCTTCCTCTGGAAAAGTACATCTACAACGAGACGCGCTACACCATGTTGGTGCACAGCGCGCCCGAAGAGGCCAAGGCTCTGCTCGTGCAAGCCAAACAGGACGTGGAAGACCGCTGGAGGCTATATGAGTACCTTGCCTCACGGCCGGTGAATGGAACCCTCAAGGGAGGTCAACAATGAAGACGCCGGGCGTGATGGTGGGAAGCAATCTCGCAACAAAGTACATGGGGCTCAACCTGCGATGCCCGCTGGTGGCCTCGGCCAGCCCGCTGGCCAAAGATGTGGCCAACATCCGGCGCATGGAAGACGTCGGTATGGGCGCCGTGGTCCTTCATTCCCTCTTCGAGGAACAGATCGAAGCCGAGAGCCTGGCTCTTGATCGTCACCTCTCCGGCGGAACCGAGAGCTTCGCCGAGGCGATGAGCTACCTGCCGGACATGATCGAATACAACATTGGTCCGGAGGCTTACCTGGAGCATATCCGGAAGGCCAAGGAAGCCGTGCGCATTCCCGTCATCGCCAGTTTGAACGGCAGCACGCCGGGCGGCTGGTTGCAGTACGCCAGCCTGATGGAAGAGGCCGGCGCCGACGCGCTCGAACTCAACTTGTACTTCCTGCCCACCGATCCCGAAACGACGGGCGCCCAGGTGGAGAGCCAGTGCCTGAAGTTGGTGCGCGACGTGGCGCGCAGCATCCACATTCCCGTTTCCGTGAAGATCGGTCCTTACTTCAGCTCGCTGCCCAACATGGTCAGGTCGTTCGACGAATGCGGAGCGAGCGCGGTGGTGCTGTTCAACCGTTTCTATCAGCCGGACTACGATCTGCAAACCATGGAGGTGACGCCGAGCTTGACATTGAGTACCTCCCAGGAACTGCTGCTGCGCCTGCACTGGGTGGCGCTGCTGAGCGGACGCGTGAAGGCCGACCTCGCCGTCACCGGCGGCGTCCATACGGCGATCGACGTTTTGAAGTCGATGATGGCGGGCGCGCGCGTGGCGATGATGACCTCCGCGCTCTTGAAGTACGGCATCGACTACGTCACCAAGGTCATCGTCGACCTCAACGAATGGATGACGGCCCACGAGTACGAATCGATTCAACAGATGCAGGGAAGCCTGAACTATCTCTCGGTTCCCTATCCCGCGGCCTATGAACGCGCCAACTATATGCGCGTTCTCAGCAGCTATCATCTGCGGCACAACGGGGTATAATCGGCCTTCAATATGCGTTTGCGAATTGCTATTCCCCTCGTGGGCCTGCTATTGCTGGCCGGCTGTTCCTCCCCGGCTCCGGAATCGAAGAAGGAGACTCCACCACCCGCTCCCACGCCCGAG